>NZ_MQTZ01000059.1 GCF_001939115.1 Leptolyngbya sp. 'hensonii'
CTGCGATCGATCGCCGCTTGTCCATTGATTAATCGATGTAACTCTCACATTAGGGATGAGTCAGCAAGGATACGGGCCATAAGATCCCATAGAAGTTTTAAGAAAACATAAGATTAATGTTAAATCTTGTTCATGGATACAATGTTTTCTCTGTCCTGGACCTCTAACTTTTAGGAGCAAGCCCGCCGCATGATTCCCGATCATCCTTCCACCTCGACATCCGAAGTCCCCTTTCTAGCCATCCCTGCTGACCCCGACCCTGGAGCTGAGTCCTGTGACCAGCAAGTAGATAAACCGGAAGAAGCCTGTGGAGTTTTTGGGGTTTATGCCCCCGAGGAAGATGTTGCGAAGCTGACTTATTTTGGGCTCTATGCGCTCCAGCATCGAGGTCAGGAATCTGCAGGGATTGCAACCTTTGCAGGTGATGAAATTTCTTTGCATAAGGAAATGGGGCTGGTATCCCAGGTTTTCAATGAGTCCGTGCTAGCAAAGTTGAAAGGGACGATTGCGATCGGCCATACCCGCTATTCCACTACAGGGTCCAGCCGGGTGGTGAATGCTCAACCTGCCGTTGTTTCCACCCGCTTGGGTTCTCTGGCGTTAGCCCATAATGGCAATCTGGTTAATGCAGCGAAGTTACGGGAAGAGTTGCTGGAGCGTAACCATACCCTCCTGACTACCACTGATTCAGAGTTAATTGCCTTTGCGATTTCGGAAGCAGTCAACAGTGGCAAAGATTGGCTGGAAGGGGCCATTACCGCTTTTCACCGTTGTGAGGGGGCCTTTAGCCTGGTCATTGGTACTCAGATCGGGGTGATGGGGGTGCGGGATTCCCATGGGATTCGTCCTCTGGTTATAGGGACCTTGCCAGCCAGTAAAGCTGGAGTGCCCATCCGCTATGTCCTGGCTTCTGAAACCTGTGCCCTGGATATTATTGGGGCTGATTATCTGCGGGATGTCGAGCCAGGGGAGTTGGTCTGGATTACGGAGGAAGGGTTGGCCTCCTTTCATTGGACCCACAAACCCCAGCAAAAGCTTTGCATTTTTGAAATGATTTACTTTGCTCGACCTGATAGCATCATGCACCACGAAAGCCTGTATAGCTATCGGATCCGGATCGGGCAACGGTTGGCGGAAGAGGCTCCAGTCACAGCAGATTTGGTCATTCCTGTGCCTGATTCGGGTGTTCCGGCAGCGATCGGCTATTCCCAGGCTTCTGGTATTCCCTACGGGGAAGGGCTAATTAAAAATCGCTATGTCGGTCGTACCTTTATTCAGCCAACCCAGGCGATGCGGGAATCTGGGATTCGGATGAAACTAAATCCCCTACGAGATGTGCTGGTCGGCAAGCGTGTCATTATTGTGGATGACTCGATCGTGCGGGGAACCACCAGTCGCAAGATTGTGAAAGCGTTGCGAGATGCAGGGGCAACCGAGGTTCACATGCGAATTTCTTCTCCTCCCGTGACCCACCCCTGTTTTTATGGGATCGATACAGACAGCCAGAATCAGCTCATTGCAGCGACTAAATCCGTGGCTGAAATTACGGAACAAATCGGCGTAGATAGCCTTGCCTATCTGAGTTGGGAGGGCATGTTACTCGCGACCCGAGAAGAACCAGGGCAATTTTGCTCAGCCTGCTTTACCGGCGACTATCCCATCCCCATCCCTGACCCGGTCAAACGGACCAAACTGGCTCTAGAGAAAGTCCCCACCTAATTTCATGACATCCTGCTGCATGTAAAGACGCGATTAATCGCGTCTTTACATATGTGCGTCTTTACAGCCCTCTGTCCCCATCTGCATAGGCCCCAGGTAACGGATCAGGTAGGGGGAAAACACTTCGTAAATCAGGGTCAGGGGTTGCCGGTGATGCCAGAACAGGTAATGGCGACCCCAGAAAGGCCCTGGATATCCAAAAGCGGCCTCCAAGGCAGCAGAGTGGCCGTAGCAGAGGCCCTGCACATCCCGATACAGTTCCGTTCGTAGGCGGGCCAGACTGGCCCAAATCGGCAAAGATCGATTTTGCAGGTATTCGTCCACATGGCTGGCTTCCCACCAGGAGGTGGCATAGGCAAGCCGCTCACCGGAGGGCGTCCGCAACCAGACTTGCCGCCGAATCCGTGGCCCTGGAACAGCCAAAATCGAATCCGGAGCCCGATCGGAATCCATCCCGATCGGAGACATATCAATCACGTCTACCTCCGTTGGCTGGCCTGTGAGGAGTTGAAGATGGCGGGTGGGAGACCCATCCCCCAAAAGCAACATCTGCCAGGCGGGTGCCATCTGAGTATGGGGCAACCCGGCCTGAACAATCGGCTCATCCCCCTGCCAGAGGGGCTCTAGGGCATGCCAGGTCGCAGCTGGACGGAGCCTAAGCGTAGATCCGAGAGTTGAAGTCAATGTTCTTTACAAAACTTTTCAATGCCCATTATAGCGACTTCGCCAGGATGGAGTACAGCACCCTGGTCTCAACTCTGGCTCAAGTGTTCAGGGCCAAACTCATTTCAGGGATAGCTGGAACATCTTGGGCGGCAAAAGCCACCCAAGCCCCCAGGGAAAACTGTCTTTTTGGGGCAGTTCATATGCGGATGGCGAGACTCGAACTCGCAAGGCAAAGCCACACGCCCCTCAAACGTGCGCGTATACCAATTCCGCCACATCCGCAGGTCTCTTTAGATTGTATATAAAAACGGTAATCAGCGTAGAATCAATTCTGATGTGAATGGTAGTTCTGTCTATCTGCCGTAGAAAAGATGCGTTTTTCGAAGATCTTAATTGCGAACCGAGGGGAAATTGCACTGCGAATTTTGCGTACCTGTGCCGAAATGGGGATTACGACAGTTGCAGTACATTCTACGGTCGATCGCCACGCCCTCCATGTTCAACTCGCTGACGAAGCCGTCTGTATTGGGGATGCTCCCAGTAGCAAGAGTTACCTAAACATTCCCAATATTATTGCTGCTGCCCTGACCCGAAATGCAACGGCTATCCATCCCGGCTATGGTTTTCTGGCCGAGAATGCCCGCTTTGCCGAGATTTGTGCCGATCATAAAATTGCCTTTATAGGTCCGACCGCTGAAGCTATTCGGGCCATGGGGGATAAATCCACAGCCAAAGAAACAGCTCAACGGGCGGGGGTTCCCACTGTTCCTGGGAGTGATGGACTGCTGACCGATGAACAGGAAGCCCTCAAGATTGCCCATCAGATTGGCTACCCTGTCATGATTAAGGCAACCGCCGGGGGCGGAGGCCGGGGGATGCGTTTGGTGCGGGAAGAGGCGGATCTGGTGAAACTATTCCTGGCTGCCCAGGGGGAAGCCGAAGCTGCCTTTGGTAATCCCGGCGTTTATCTGGAAAAGTTTGTCGAACGTCCCCGCCATATTGAATTTCAGATCCTAGCCGATAGTTACGGGAATGTGATCCACCTGGGAGAGCGAGACTGTTCCATTCAGCGCCGCCATCAGAAGTTGCTTGAAGAAGCCCCCAGCCCTGCATTAAGCCCAGAATTGCGAGAAAAGATGGGATCTGCAGCAGTTCGGGTCGCTAAATATATCAATTACGTGGGAGCTGGGACGATTGAATTTCTCCTGGACCAATCTGGCCAGTTTTATTTCATGGAAATGAACACCCGGATTCAGGTAGAACATCCCGTCACAGAAATGATCACGGGGATAGATCTGATTGCTGAACAAATTCGGGTGGCCCAGGGGGAACGCCTGCAGGTAACCCAGGAGGAAGTTCTCTTCAGGGGCCATGCGATCGAATGCCGGGTCAATGCAGAGGACCCGGAGTACAATTTCCGCCCCAGTCCGGGGCGCATCAGTGGCTACCTCCCGCCCGGTGGTCCGGGTGTTCGGGTTGATTCCCACGTTTACACCGATTACGAAATCCCCCCTTACTATGACTCCCTGATCGGTAAGCTGATTGTCTGGGGTCACGATCGGCCCACTGCCATCAAGCGATTGCAGCGAGCCCTCCGGGAGTTCGCTATCACCGGCTTACCCACCACGATCGGCTTCCACCAGCGCGTTCTGGAGACCCCGGAATTTCAGGCGGGTGAAGTCTACACCAACTTTGTGGAGCAACTGATGCGGAAGTAGTTTAGAACAGGATTCTCAACAACCCCTGCTGGCCTAACAGAATTTCTCTGGCAAAACTGAAGAGGCCCACCCAGAGAATCGGGGTGATATCGACGCCGCCGATCGGAGAGACAATTTTTCGAGAGGGGGCCAAAAATGGTTCGGTGGGCCAGACGATTAGGCTGACTGGAAAGCGGTTCAGCTCCACCTGGGGATACCAGGTTAAAACGATTCGAAAAATGAACAGGAAGATCATCAAGCCTAATAGGGGGCCAATAATCCAGGTAGCAAGGTCAATAGCAGTCATGGGCCGTTAAAATTTCTAAACTTTAGTGGATTTCTATGTTTCAATTCTACAAGGGTTTTCAGGAGTACAAATCATGGAATCCAGCCTGGAATTGAGAAGCTCCCTCCGATCGACTGCCCCCCACCTCCGGAAATCGATGGTCCCTAAAATCGGCTTTTCAAGGGTGTACCGAACCACTAAAATGAGAAAAAATGAACCATTGTAAATAAGGCAAAAAATTTATGACTCCTTCCCTAACGAACTTTTTGCTCAGCCTGGTTGCTGGTGCTTTGGTGGTGGTCGTTCCGGCTACTATTGGTTTGCTGTTTATCAGTCAGAAAGATAAAGTTACCCGCCGCTCCTAAGTCTTCTCCTATTCGTGCCTGTTCCGGACAGACCTCAGTAAAGCCAGGAAAAGCCGCAGGCTTTCACCTGTCCTGCTCATTTACTGAGGTTTTGTCGTAGGAGGCGAAATCCTTACAGAGAGTCCGGTGAGCTAAAACTCTCTGAGTTGCAGTAACATCCGTCGCCTGACTTCTGCCAGAGCATGGCCCACAACATGGCCCACAACATGGCCCACAAGGTTGCCCACAAGGTTGCCCCCTCAGTTCACACCTTCTCAGAAGTCCCCCTGATTCAATCATCAATGTTGTGATTTAATCTGGAGATTTTCAGTTCGACTCGTTACCATAGGATTGAATTTCAGGTCACGTGCAATGATCAACCTCGGATTAAATCCAGCAAGTTTGTTAGGAATTGCCCTTGCTGTTGCGGGAGCGGGTCTTTACTTCCTACGCACCATTCGTCCAGAGCTCTCCAGGGACCACGACATTTTTTTTGCTGCCGTCGGGCTTTTGACCGGCCTGATTCTTCTGTCCCAGGGATGGCGTCTAGACCCAATTCTTCAATTTGGGCAGTTTCTCTTGGCTGGGTCTGCAGGTTTCTTTGCTTTTGAAAGCATCCGGATGCGGGGAGTCACCGCAGAGCAGGCAAAACGTAATACACCTATCATTGACGAAGATAGACCTGCCAGCCGGAATTACGAGTATCAGGCTTATGAATATCAAACTGCAGAGCTGTACGATGAGCTGAATCCAGCCGATGAGCGGCCCGTTCGGCCCCGCATCCGGGGAGCCAGAGATGCGCGCAATAGCCGAGCTGATGACTATCGTGTTGATAGCTATGGGGAGTCTGAAGGCCGGGAACGGCGGCGTACTGCCACTCGTAGCAGCGGCAGAGATCGAGGCAGTGAGCGCATGGTAGACGAGAGAGCTGCAGGGGAAAGAGCCCCAGGGGAGAGCGATCGTCCCCGTAAACGGCGGCCCCGGACTCTGGAAGATCGGCTTTCTAGCCAGGTTGAAGATCGGGATGCAGCCAGTGAAACATCGGCCCGCTCCGCTCGTAGCGAACGGAAATCAACCCGGTCTACTGATCGAGATCGTTCAGAAAGCCGAGATATCACCGATGTTGCCAGCAAACCTCGCCGGAGTCGGCCAGCTTCCAATAGTACCCGCAGCCGTTCTGGCATCGATCGGCCAGCTACCGCAGACTATGCTGACTATGAGCCGATCGAAGGGGATCAAGAGGATTGAATTCTGAATACGCTTGGGCCAACCTGGTCAACCAGGAATGCAGTAGCTACAGGACTACAGAAGCCAGGAGACAAAGTTCAGAAGAAATCTTGCAGCCTGGCTGACCGCTTCTGAGCGACACGCTGAATCAACCTAACGCAAGCCGAGCCAGGTGAAAAAATCTTGGTGGGTAAATAGTTCCATTACCAGCAGCATCAGAAAGCCGATCATGGCGAAGCGGCCATTTATCTGCTCAGCGTAAGCCGTCCAACCGAAGGCCGGTTCTGGGCGGTTGTCTGGTTCTGGTGGGTTGGGGGGAGTTGGGGTCATTGTTGCTATCCTTTCAAGAAAATTTCACCAGCATGCCCTGTATCGAGGGATAGGGCTTCACCCTCTGCGTCCATCGCTTGAACCAGCTCAATCAGGGCCTTGACGGTTTCAGTCCCCTGGGAGGGTTCGAAGCTCAAAGGAAATTTACCACGAACTAACATCCTTAACCCCAGGGGACCTAGACTGGCCAATCCCTGCAAGTCTCGAAAAGAGTTAGCCACAACCTGTAACCCAAATCGGCGCTCATCAATCCAACCCCCCTGCTTCACTAACTCGATCAGGGTTTTGCGATGACGGATGGAGCGGCTAGATTGGGCATCTTTTCGATCCAGAATTTCGCTCTTCAAATAGCCAATCTGGTCCATGGGTGCCACATCCATAGGACAGACAGCATTGCAGTAATAACAACGGGTACAACCCCAGACCCCCTGTATACCTTGATTATATTTTTCCAGCCGCGCATCCATCTGGCCATCACGGGAATCAGCCAGAACCCGAAAGGCCTTGGCTAGGGCATGGGGACCCACAAACTCAGGATTGGTTTCCCTGGCGTTGCACTCAGAATAGCAAGCCCCACAGAGAATACAGTTTCCAGTTTGGTTCAAACGATCGCGTTGGGCTGGAGTCTGAAGGAATTCCCGCTCTGGCACCCGACGGGCTGCGGTACTGACGTAGGGATCCACCGCTTTCAGATTTGTCCAAAAGCTCTGCATATCTACCACCAGATCTTTGATCACGGGCATATTGCCCATGGGCGCGATCGTAATCTCTGGAATTGTCGTAGAATTTTCCCCTTGCAGGCCAGTCACTGGTAGACGGGCCAGTTCAGACCCCACATTCTCCTTACAAGCCAGGGCAGAGCGACCATTTATCCGTACCGCACAACTGCCACAAATCGTGTTACGGCAATTTTTCCGGAACGCCAGACTCCCATCTAGTTCCCATTTAATCTGGTTTAAACAGTCCAAAATGGTGAAGCCTGGTTCAACCTCCAGCACATAGGTTTGATTCCAGGGCAAAGCATTTTGGGACTGTCGAGATATTTTGAAGGAAACTTGCATAGGAACGATTCAACTCCAAAACCAATCCTTTGTAAAAGACATAAGGGCTTCACCTTTGAGGGCAAAAAGCAGGAAAAACTCTCTTTTCTCTACCCTGCATTTTTTCACATCAGGTGCCCAATATCTGCTGTTTAGATAAGTAATTGTAATTATTCAGAAGTCAATGATAGATCAGTACCGATTTTTGAATTCAAACCTGAACATACAGGGATTGAGGGATGATCTCTGCCTCTCAATCAAAGCTTTTTGTTTAAGTATAGACATATCATTAGATGAAATTAAGGTGATCCTACCCATCATCCGAATAAAGCCGCCCATCCTGCCGTAATAATGATCTGTAAAAATCCTTTCAATATGGGAG
Source organism: Leptolyngbya sp. 'hensonii' (assembly GCF_001939115.1). Classification (GTDB taxonomy): domain Bacteria; phylum Cyanobacteriota; class Cyanobacteriia. The sequence goes on from NZ_MQTZ01000059.1 coordinate 7,692, forward strand.
GATCTGAGGATATATTTTTATAAAGTCAACTCTGTGATTAAGGCTTTTTTGCTGCCTTAGATATGAGTCCTTGATACTGAGGGATATTTGCAACGTTATGACAGAAACGGCGACAACTCCATTAACGGGAAAGGCCCTGCTTCAAAGAATAAAAGAACTTGCAGATGTACCTGTACGCGAAAAAGCAAAGCGTTGTGGGTATTACACTGTAGCAAAGAATAATCAAGTTCGAGTCAATGTTGCAGATTTCTACAGTGCTTTACTAGAGGCTAGGGGTATAGCTTTAAGCCCAGAAAGTTCCAAAGATGGTAGAGGCCGTGAGCCTACCTATCGAGTTAGTGTGCATAAAAACTATCAGATTGTTATTGGAGCTACCTACACTCAAGCAATGGGTCTCAAACCGGGTGACGTATTTGAGATTAAGCTAGGCTATAAGCATATCCATTTAATTCAGATGGATAGTGATAAAAATGGGGTTAAGGATTCCATTGAGGATGATGAAAATGAGTAGAAATTTTCTACTCGGTCACTTTCTTGTCCATGCAGGTATTTAATCTAGTCATCAGCTTCATTGGACAATTGCTGACGGAGACTCCAGCTTTAGCAGGGGTTTCAGTATTTTTTATATTGTGGTTAGCCCTGTGGCTGCCGATCGGGATTCCGCTGGCAGCTTTCCTCTCATGGCATCCTGGCAAACCACTGACAGTCCAGCAGAAATTACCCCTGTTAGCGTCCCTCTATCTGGTGATCCCCCTGGTCTTTTGGGTGGTTACAAAAGCACAATCCATCCCTTTTTCCGCCTACGGCTTAGCTTGGGATCGAGGAACTTTAACATCCTTGAGTTGGGGATTAGCCGTTAGTTTACTCAGTCTCATCGTGCTGTTTTCCCTGGAAAAATTGTTGGGGTGGATGCAATGGCAACCCCAGGAAACAGGTCGGTTAATTTCGGTTGCCCTGCCCATGTTTTTCCTGGCCATGTGGGTTGGGGGAACCGAGGAACTCATTTTTCGAGGTTTTTTACAGACCCACTTGCAACAGGGTTATGCTGCGGGGGTAGCCGCCGCGATCGGGAGCCTGATTTTTGCCTTTTCCCACATGCTCTGGGAGGGACGAGCCGCTGTCCCTCAACTTCCCGGCCTCTGGCTCATGGGCATGGTCCTGGTCCTGGCCCGTTGGGTGGATGCTGGGAACCTGGGGCTGGCCTGGGGGCTCCATGCCGGTTGGGTCTGGGGCATTGTTACCCTGGATACGGCTGCACTCATCACCTACCCTCCTCAAGCCCCAGCCTGGTTAACTGGCCTTGACCAGAAACCCCTAGCTGGATTCCTGGGGCTCTTGCTGATGGTGGGCACAGGTGTGGGATTGTGGGTTTGGAGATCAGCCCTCCCGTAGATCGAAGGCCAGGGTCAGAAGGGCATTGACGATCGCAACGGTTGCGGGTGAGCCTCCTTTACGACCTTCGATCCGGATCTGAGGCACAGGGGTTTCAGCCAGCAGGGCTTTGGATTCCACCACCGAGATAAAGCCAACCGGAGCCCCAATCACCAGGGCTGGTTGTACAACAGAATCCCGGAGCAAATCACAGAGCGCTATCAGAGCAGTAGGGGCATTGCCGATCGCAAAAACTGCATCCGGGTATTGCTCAAAACACCGGATCATGCCAGTTTCGGTCCGGGTTCTTCCTGGTAAGGCCGTTTCCACGCCTTCCACGGCACTGATCAAGGGATTGTTGAAGGTATGACGGACCAGCCCCACAATGCCCTGTTTGACCATCCCCACGTCCGTAATGATAGGTCGGCCCTGCCGGAGGGCCACGATCGCGCCCTCAATGGCACCAGGGCTGAATCGTATCAGGTGTTTGAAGTCGAAATCGGCCGTACTGTAAATGACACGACGGACGATGGCATATTCGGCTGGGGTAAAGGAATGATCCCCAATTTCCCGATCGACCACCGCGAAACTTTGTTCCATGATGGGATGGAGGGACAGAGACATAGGGCTACCGATTCTGAGAATTTTTGAGGGCTGCAGGAAGTCGGCTCATGCACCAGACTTAGAACTTGACCACGGGCCAGCCTTCATGACGATAGTAGCGATTCATATCGTCAAACTTGCGCAGTTCTGCCTGATGGATCAGCAACTCATGGGGCTCGTCATTCAACCATTGTTGATTCAGGTCCGTCAGGGTATGACTCAGATGACTGGCAAAGGCTTTGGATTCAGGACTGTCCTGATCCAGATCCGACGGCACATCTCCCAGGTATCCCAGGGTCACATGAGCCGTCAGGTGGTACTGCTGTTCGATCCCCAGGGCAATTAATTCGGGATTCTGGTAAATGGCCCGACGAAACTGCACAATCTCCTCATAGGAGTGCTCCTCCTTCGGAGCCAGACAAACCCCGATCGCCCGGGTCATGAGTAGAAATCCCAAAATTTGCCAGCCCATGGCATGAACCTGTCTGTCTGCCGATTCATACTGCTGAAAAATCCGAGCTGTACAATCGCACAGTTGCGCTTCAAACTCAGGCTTTTCTTGGGCATGCTGATAAGCCGTATCCCAAATCAAATCGGCCAGAGTCATGTGAAAGCTCTCTGGCGGCACTGGGATCAGCAGATTCGGCGGCAGTTTTTCCAGTAACTGTTGTTGAACCTGTTTCAGACGGCTGTAAAACGGCCCATTCTTAACTTCATCTTCCCAGGGGGGCGTGATGATGGTGTAGCCGGGAAACGGCACGGCCCTCCACGGCTCTCCTGGAGACTGGGGCTGAAATTTAGGAGATGGTTGGATGTGCTGAGCATTAGCCTGGTAAGCTTCCGGCAATGTCATCCGCACCACTCGGTTTATATAAATCTGATAATTGTCATCCAATCCAGTTGCCTCGCCCTTCGAGTCCTTAACCTATTAGATTGTAGGCAACTTCTACGCCAGCCTGATCACCATGCCCATTTATTTTTATTGGGGAGAAGACGAGTTTGCGATCGCCCAGGCCGTAAAAAAACTGCACGATCGCACATTGGACCCGGCCTGGGCCAGTTTCAACTATGACAAGATTCTCCCAGACCAGACCGATCCCGTGATCCAGGGACTCAACCAGGCCATGACCCCGCCCTTTGGCAATGGCAGTCGCCTGGTGTGGCTGGTCAACACAACCCTGGGCCAGCAATGCCCAGAGGCTGTGCTGCAAGAACTAGAACGGACCCTGCCCTACCTGCCAGAGACCTCTGTGCTGCTGCTGACCGCCCAGAACAAACCAGATGGCCGTTTGAAATCGGTCAAATTGCTGCAGAAGCAGGCTGAGATCCAGGAATTTTCTCCCATTCCTCCCTGGAAAACGGATCAACTGCTGCAGCGGGTACGACAGGTAGCACAGGAACTGGAGGTCTGCCTCACTCCTGCAGCCCTGGACCTGCTGGTCCAGGCGGTGGGCAATGAGACCCGACAACTCTACCAGGAACTGGAAAAGTTGAAACTCTACCGGGGGGGGCAGGGTCAAGCGGTGGATGAGGCCGCGATCGCAGCCCTGGTGACAACGACCACCCAGAGTAGTTTGAAGCTTGCGGAAGCGATTCGGATGGGGAATATCTCTGGAGCCCTGGAAGTAGCCTCCGATCTACTCGGTCGCAACGAATCGGCACTCCGCATTGTCAGCACCCTGATCAGCCAGTTCCGGACCTGGTTATGGGTGCGACTGCTGGTGGATAGTGGGGAAACCGATGAGCGAGCGATCGCCCATGCCGCAGAAGTGAACAATCCCAACCGGATTTACTTTCTCAAACAAGAAATTCGTGCCCTTAGCCTGAAGCAGCTTCAGCAGGCCCTATTTATCCTTCTGGAGTTAGAGGTACAGCTCAAACGAGGGGCAGATGAACTGTTGATTTTACACACGAAAGTGATAGAACTGTGCCAGGTTTGTCGTCGCAGCCCATAATTTCCCAGCAAAAGCAAGCCTGTACGTGCCAGTCCGATTTCAAGATGTAGATTGATTACAAAGTTTGTCTCCTCGCTGGAACTTAGTCCTAATAAAATAATTCAAAAAATTAGATTCCCTGGTTGTTCCACTTTTCGTCCTGTCACCTTAGTGTTATGACTACCTTCAACCCTTTTCTCCCGCAGTCTTCGACGGGAGAGCCTCTGTCTCCCAAGCCACGACGAGATTATTTTCCCGTCTGGCTACGCCTGTGTACTGTAGCCACCCTTTCGGCAACCAGTGTGGCTTTGGGGCTAATCCCCAGCCTGCCTAATTTCTCTACCCCTCTGACGTTCAGCACCCAGGCACTGGCCCAGACGGTTACGGATGCCGAGCTCAAAAGCTATGCCCGGGCGGTGCTGACGATCGAGCCCCTGCGTCAGGCTGCTTACAGTGAAATCAAAAAAATTGTCGGCTCTGGGGATATTCCGACCGTCACCTGCAACAAGAAAGATAGCCTGAACAATTTACCCAAGAGCACCCGCTCGATCGCCATCAAGTACTGCAACCGCTCTAAGAAGATTGTGGAAGAGAGTGGTTTGACGATTGCCCGGTTTAATGCCATTACCGTGAAAGTCCAGGAAGATCCCGAACTGGAGAAGCGGGTTCAGGCAGAACTGATTCGATTACAGAAGCCAACCACCACCCTCTGATGCTGACCTTAACCCGACGCGTTCCTCCCAACCCGTCTCTGGAAGTGGATTTTCTGTTGGCCCTTTCTGCCGAAGAACGGACCCACAGCCGCCTGCGCATTGAAGCCCCAGAAGGCCAGGTTGTTTTGCTGGCTCTGCCCAGAGGTACGGTGTTGCAGGATGGGGACTTGCTCGAGTCAGAAGCCGAGGGAGAGACCAGGGGATCCTACCGGGTGCGGGTGGCTGCCAAGCCAGAGCCGGTGATGACGGTCCATGCCGCAACGCCCCTGGACCTGCTCCGGGCTGCCTATCACCTGGGGAATCGCCATGTTCCCCTGGAAATCACCCCGACCTACCTCCGGTTCTCTGCCGATGCGGTTTTAAAGGCTCTGGTGGAACAGTTGGGCCTGCAGGTTCAGGAGGCGTCACTGCCCTTTTACCCGGAAATGGGAGCTTATGGGCACGGTCACTGACCCTGAAAACACCAACATTCGCCTTTGTCCGATCGGCGAGCTGGCCCTGTTGCGGCTGCTGCAACTCTCTAGCTCAGCTTTGCCCGTCGGGGCTTACAGCTATTCCGAAGGGTTAGAGCACCTGGTTCAGATCGGGGTGATTACCGATCGGTTCAGCCTGAACCATTGGCTCAGCCAGGAACTGCGTTATGGTGCGGTTCGCCTGGAAGCAGCCGCGATGCTGCGGGCGCATCGGGCGGCAAGATTAGGAGACGAGGCAGCCCTGAGCTACTGGAACGCCTGGCTATCGGCACTCCGTGAAACGGAGGAGTTACGGGAGCAAAGTAGTCAGATGGGACGAGCCCTGGCACGGTTGCTGCAGGATCTGGATTGGGACGTAGCTGCTCCACCCGGCCAGTCCCTCGCCACTTTAGGGGCAGCCTGTGGTGAGCCTTGCAATTTTGCCATTATGTTTGGCCTCGCTGCTGCCGTCTGGGAGATTGGAGAGCAGGCCGCAATTCTGGGTTATCTCCAGAGTTGGGTCAGCAATCTGGTCAGTGCGGGGGTGCGGCTGGTCCCCCTGGGGCAGACGATCGGCCAGCAGATCCTGATGGATACCCAGCCTGTCTTGCTGGAGGCTGCAGCCCAAATCCTATCCCTGGCTGATGACAACCTGGAAAGCTGTGGTTGGGGACTGGCGATCGCCAGCATGCAACATGAGACACAATACTCCCGCTTGTTTCGCAGTTAATTTATACGTTTTGCTTACTTTCTGTAATATTTCATAAACTCTCCTCATCTAAGGGAACAATGAATCAAACGAGGGGTTGGCAGGGGCGTGGGAGAAACCATAGAAATTTGATCTTTCTATGTCGTTTCATCACCAGGACTGGCGAGTCCATCCCGTCAAAACCTCTTGGAATGTTAGATTTGAGGTGGGTAGATCCGTATGGTCTTCAGCACTCCAGGGCATGAAACTGCCAGGTCAAACCATGTGAGACCACAAACCGTAGAGGCGAATCTGGTTCACGAACAGGCACCAGCTTTTTTAGAGAGCATGCCCGGTGCTTTTGTGATGCTGGATCAAGAGTTTCGGTTTATCTACCTGAATCATCCCGCAGAATTGTTGCTCCAGAGATCCCGGGGGATACTGCTGGGCAAAAAGATCCGAGAGGAATTTCCCGATTCTGCCAGCTCAACGTTTTATCATGAGTTGTATCAAGCGCAAAAACTCCAGACTAGCCGAACCTTTGAAGGCTATTACCCACCCCTGAATACCTGGCTAGCCGTTCATATCTCTCCCATCCAGGAGCAGCTCGCCATCTATTTCCAGGAAATCAGCCGCTATAAGCAAGTTGAGCGGGAGCTTCATATCCGTAATCAGGAACTCCAGGCTCTCCAAGAAATTTCAGCCATCACCCTGAATACCCAATCCCTCAGTGTTGCGTTCCAAGAGATTGTGGAAAAGATCAGTCAGGCGACTCTTTTTCCCATTGTGGCGATCGAACTCTACGATGCCGATCACCAGATGATGGTCTTTGCGGGGAGTAAGGGAGTCCGTTTACCTCCGGGAGTTGAGCTTCTGGAGGTTCCCGTCAACCAGACCCTTTCCGGCACGGTCGCCAGCACGGGCCAACTGATGGTGAAGCTCTATACACCTGGAGAGTCAAAAGTCTGTGATTCCAATGAGACCCTGAGTCAGCTTGGGATTAAGACCTTCATCTGTATCCCCATGAGCGTTAACCAGAAGGTCTTAGGGGTCTTGAGTTTGGCCCACCCAGAACCCGTCCCCCCCAGCGAACACTTTCTGGCCTGGGTCAACAGTCTTACTGGATTTATTGCCCAACTGATCGATCGCAGACAGGCCGAGATGACCCTGCGTCTCCAGACTGAGCGAGAACAAATGATCATGGCGATCGCCCAGCGCATTCGCCAATCGTTGCACCTGGAAGAAATCCTGAAGACAACGGTGGCTGAGGTCCGGCAGTTTTTACATACCGATCGGGTGATCATTCTCCGCTTTGAACCCGATTGGCGAGCCACAGTGGTTACAGAATCCGTGGCACCGGGATGGGCGTCCCTGCTGGGCCACCAAATTTTAGACACCTACTTTTTGGAAACCCAGGGGCAGGCTTACCGCCAGGGGCGAATTCAAGCCATTGCAGATATTCATACGGCGGGGTTCAGCTCTTGCTACATCGACTTTCTCGACAGTCTTAATTTGAAAGCCAAGCTGGTTGTCCCGATTCTCCAGGGAGAACAATTATGGGGCCTGTTGATTGCACATCACTGTTCCCAGACTCGGCTCTGGCAGGTCTGGGAAATTGAGCTGCTCCAGCAATTGACAACCCAATTAGAAATTGCCATTCAGCAGTCAGAACTTTATCAACGCATTCAGCGGTTTAATGAAGCTCTGGAACATCAGGTGGAGGAACGAACCGCCGAATTAAAACAGGCCCTGCAATTTGAGGCCCTGCTGAAACGGATTGCCGACAAAGTTCGAGACAGCCTGGATGAGAAGCAAATTCTTCAGACTGCCGTCCAGGAATTAGGAATGGGATTGGGTGTTCAGTGCTGTGATGCCGGGCTGTATAGTGCCAATCAAACCGTTTCAACCATTGCTTACGAATACACCAGGATCCTCAGCTCAGCCCAGGGAATGACCTTTCTGGTTGCAGAGAGTGCCGTACCCGAAATCTATCCCTATCTGTTTCAGGGGCAGACCAGCCAGTTCTGCATCACCCGCCCATACACCCTACGCCTTAATCCAAATTTGTTTGCCGTTTTGGCCTGCCCGATTGTGGGTGACCAGGGGGTGATCGGGGATCTGTGGTTGTTCAAACACTGTGAAGAAGTTTTTACAGAACAAGAGGTTCGTCTAATCCAGCAAGTGGCCAATCACTGCGCGATCGCCCTGCGCCAGGCCCGGCTATACCAGACTGCCCAGGCTCAGGTGAGAGAACTGGAACGTCTCAATCACCTCAAGGATGACTTTCTCAGTACGGTTTCCCATGAATTGCGGACTCCCATGTCCAGCATTAAGATGGCGACCCAGATGCTGGAAATTATGCTGGAAAGGATGGGATTACTCAACGCCACGAGTGGGCAACTGGTCCAGTACTTTCAGATTTTAAATAGCGAATGTAAACGGGAGATCAACCTCATCAATGACCTCCTGGATCTGGCTCGCCTGGATGCGGAATCCGAACCCCTACTCCTGAGGGAAATTGATTTATTCGTCTGGATTTCCCATATTGCCGAACCCTTTCTAGAACGAACCCGCCAACAACAGCAGCAGTTCCGGATTGATGTGGCCCCTGATTTGCCCGCTCTGATTACCGATCTACAAAGTCTGGAACGGATTCTGACTGAATTACTCCAGAATGCCTGCAAATATACACCCGCTGGATGTGAGATTACGATCGCGGCGGAGGCTATCTGGAAGTTAGAAAACCTACAGCAGCAGTCCCAGGAGTCTTCTCAGCCTGCCATGTTTGTGCTTCATCCCGCCTGTTTTCAGATCATCATCACGAATTCTGGAGTTGAGATCCCGGCTCTGGAACGCAGTCGGATTTTCGATAAGTTCTACCGCATTCCCAATAGCGATCCCTGGAAACACGGGGGGACGGGTCTGGGGCTAGCCCTGGCGAAAAAATTAGTGGAGCGGTTGCAGGGCACGATCGAGGTTCAGAGCTATAATCACCAAACCAGCTTTACGATCGTATTACCACAGCAATCTCTAGACCCTTTGAACCTGATTCAATAACCATGCCCACTCTCCGTGTTGGGGTTGCCGGTCCCGTTGGTTCCGGCAAAACAGCTCTGGTGGATGCCCTCTGTAAATCCATGCGGGATCAATACCAGCTTGCGGTTGTGACCAATGACATTTATACCCAGGAAGATTCCCAGTTTCTGGTGCGCAGTCAGGCGCTGGCGCAAGATCGGATCATTGGGGTTGAAACTGGAGGATGTCCCCATACCGCCATTCGGGAAGATGCTTCGATCAACCTGGCTGCGATCGAACAACTGGAACGCCGTTTTACCAATCTGGACCTGCTTTTTGTGGAAAGCGGCGGCGACAATCTGGCCGCCACCTTCAGTCCAGAACTGGTGGATCTGACCCTGTATGTGATTGATGTCGCAGCCGGGGACAAGATTCCCCGCAAAGGAGGGCCGGGAATTACCAAATCCTCTCTGCTGGTGATCAACAAAATTGACCTGGCTCCCTATGTTGGTGCGGATCTGGCGGTTATGGACCGGGATACCCAAAAGATGCGGGGCAGTAAACCGTTCGTGTTCACCAATTTGAAGACCCAGCAGGGACTCTCCGAGGTCGTCTCTTTTATTGAGGGGCACCTGTAGATAGACCCTGCTGTATCTCCTACGATTCGGATTAACGAGCCCGACGGGTCGTTGTTGGTTTCTGAGGGGTAATCGTGTAGGTGTCCTTGGGAGTGGTTACGCTCGTAGAGCCACCCTGGGTGGTGCTGTTGTAGGTATTACCATTCACCGTAGTCGTATTCTGGCCACTGTAGCCAGAAGTGGAATTGTAACTGCCGCTGCCACTGGTCGTTCCAGTGACCGTCTGCCCCTGGGGACCCGTGGCTGTGCCACTGCCGCTGTAGGTGGCGCTGCCCTGGCCATTGGTGGAGAATTGCCCCTGGCCACTGCCACTGCCGCCTTTGGGTCCACTATAGGACCCCTGACCATAGCCGTTGTATCCACCCTGACGGTTGGGAACCACCACCCCACTTCCGGAAGCCGCTCCACCATTAGGACCTTTCACTTCACGAGCGGTGGCAGGTAGGCTGCTGAGCCCGATCGCCAGCCCTATCAGAGCAACGGACAGCATGGATTTGTTCATAGAGTACTCCTGGTGATGAAAGTGGAAAAAGGTCGAGATTAAATTCGATACAGGGCCTGCACCTCGGCCAGAGGAAGATGCCATTGGGTTTCTGGATGCCAACGATCGACATCAAAATGCGAGGCCAGTCCCCGCTGATATGCCTGCCCGAGGCGTGTCCAGATTATTGCTGCAGACAGTTCCGCTTGATGCCGTAGTAAATGTAGAATGCCTAATCCCAGCAGAATATGGGCAGGGTGGAACTTGGCCCCTAGCAGGAATGCCTGCACTTCGGCTTCCCCGATCGGGTCCGTGCTATACCCGGTCAACACATGTACAGCATCATGGAGCTGTTTCCGCCGGGGTCCCGTCGTAAAGGGAGCCAATTGGGCCTGGTCCAGCCCATCCGCTAGGGTGCGGCCCAGGGTGCCGGGGGGCAGGTGTCGCAGAGCGTCCAGATCGGCAATGGGCGGAACATTGAGGCCCAGTTGGTCACCGATGCGATCGACCGTATCCAGAAACTTCGGAATCAATCTGCCATCGGGTGCGGTAGGCATGAACCAATTAACCATGGAAAAACCTCAAACGAATGTTTGATCTCAGGGAGACGATCGTGCCTGTGATCAGGGTGACTAATTGGCGCTTCATGGTGTGTATCCTTAACGCGGTTAAGCCTATCGTAGGTTTTGGCCCCCTGACTTTACATGAGGCAGTTGTCCCGAAGGCAGCGGGACAATTGTCCTGAAAGTCGTTATCAGAAGCGAGGCATGCAACGCCTGTACAGTAGGGGTATAAATTCGAATCAATCTAGTTTGAATGCTGCCTTGATTAGCCATGCCCGCCATCATCCCCTACGCTTTCTGGTCTATCTGGAATGGATTCTGCTGTTGACGATCGCCCTCAGCGAGATGACTCCCTTCTTCGTTTATCAGTTGCCTCGGTTTTCCTGGCTGAACTGGCTGGGCTTGGGCCTGTTTGCCCTGATGGGCCTGAGGATTCCCCGTTCCGGACTGTCTAAGGGTCTGTATACTGGCCTGGAAATTTTGCTGATTCTGTTGGTGTCCCTGGTTGGGGGTATCCGGCTGTATCTCTTGCTGTACATTGTGCTGGTGATTCGTAGTTGTTTCATGTTCCGGCAATGCACAGGCTTATTGGTGACGGGAATTGCTTTCCTGTTGTCTGTTCTGACTCAGACCTATCGGTTTCAGCACCTGACCTTGCCGATGGTTCCGGTGGATTCCGGATGGCTCAGAATCATCTGGTTCAGCAGTCTGCTTTTAGCTGGTCTGGTGCTATTTTTCTTGCAGTTTCTGGCTAACGCGGTGCTATTGGAAAAGCAGAGTCGGGAACAACTGGCGATCGCAAATGAAAAGCTGCGTCAGTATGCCCTGCAGGTGGAAACCCTGGCCACGGTGCAGGAACGCAACCGGATTGCCCGGGAGATTCACGATTCCCTGGGCCATTCCCTGACGGCGTTCAATCTGCATCTGGAGGCCGCCCTGCGCCTGTGGCAATCCCAGCCCGATGAGGCCCAGCAACTCCTGCTGGCAGCCAGACAGTTGGGCACAGCAGCGTTGCGGGATGTGCGGCAGTCGGTGGCCACTCTGCGATCGGACCCCCTGCAGAACCAGTCCCTAGAGGCGGCGATCGCCGCCTTGGCCAAGGATTTTGAGCGCACGATCGGGCTCCTGCCCCAGGTGCAACTGCAGATTACTCGGCCTCTATCGCCGCCCCTCAGAGTGGCCGTTTACCGCATCATTCAGGAAGCTTTGACGAACATCTGTAAGTACGCCGCCGCAACACAGGTGAGGATTTTGGTCGAAACCACGACCCATCTCACTGTCCTGATTGAAGACAATGGAAAAGGCTTTGATCCCAACCAGAACACCACAGGCTTTGGTTTGCAGGGAATGGGAGAGCGGACCCTGGCCCTATCAGGTACATTTGAGATTAGAACGGCTCCTGGGGCCGGATGCTGCATTATGGCTGTTTTCCCCCTGGAGGAGTTGCCCTGAGGATCATTTATGACCATTCGATTGCTGCTCGTGGATGATCAGAGCCTGGTGCGCCAGGGGCTGAAGGCCCTGCTGAAACTGGATCAGGGGCTGGAGGTGGTGGGGGAAGCCGGAGATGGGCAGGCGGCGATCGTCCTGGTCGAAACCCTGCAGCCCGATGTGGTCCTGATGGATATTCGGATGCCGGGAATGGATGGGGTGGCTGCCACCCGTGCCATCTGTCAAAAATTTCCCACTGCCAGAGTATTGATCCTGACAACTTTTGACGATGAGGTCTATGTGACTCAAGCGCTCCAGTATGGAGCCTCAGGCTACCTCCTCAAGGACACGCCCTTGGAAGAACTGGCCCAGGCCATTCGCTTTGCCCACAAGGGATACACCCAATTGGGTCCGGGGCTGGCCCCCAAGGCGATCACCCAACCCCAGACTCCAGCCCCCACCGAGCCACCAGGATGGGAGGAGCTAACCCCTCGAGAACAGGACATTGTGCGCCTGATTGCCCAGGGAGCCAGCAACCGGGAAATTGGTCAGGCCCTGTTCATCGCGGAAAAAACGGTCAGGAATCACATCACCCATATCCTGAGCCAGTTAAACCTGCGCGATCGCACCCAACTGGCAATTCTGGTTTGCAAAAATCTGTGGAATTAGAATGAGAGCTTTTGGAATAGTTCAGTTACCGGCAGCTTAAATCCGGGAATTACCTCTTCACCGTCTAGGGTATCGACAGATTTGAGCAGACGATCGGGTTCTTCGGCAGAACGATAGACCAGTACGTAATGTTCTCCAGGGTGAATGACCCACCCCAAACGAGTTTCATTCTCGAAGTATTCAACGAGTTTGTCATGAATCTCCTCAACGGTGTTGCCGGGAGACAGCACTTCAACGGCGAGATCAGGCGCACCGTTTAGAAAGCCTGTGGGTAGTTCGGTGATCCCTTGCAGCCGTTCTTTGGAAAAAAAGGCAATATCGGGGGAACGTTTGTTGCCACTTTTCATCTTGAAGGCAGTGCTGGAGTCTAAGACAACTCCTAGCTTTTGGGTACGAATATATCCTCCAAGCAAAATCATCAATGTACTGCAAACATAACCGTGCAATGCCCCTGAGTTTCCCACGGCAATGAGTTCTCCATCCACAATTTCGTAGCGATATCCGTCTTCTGGAAGTGCCATGAATGCTTCATCTGTCCAGACTTTTCTCTCAGACATATTGGTTGATGAGTCTGTTGTTACTGGCTGTATCCCTGTAGACATCAGTTATCTCCTTAGGAATGAGAATTAAATAACACCGATAAACTCCTGATTGCCCTCACCCCCCTGCCCCCTCTCCCGCTGGGAGAGGGGGAGGGGTTGGGGGTTGGGGGTGAGGGCTGAAAATTTCGGAGTTATTAAATCCACGATCCTTAGCCAAAAACCCTATGAGAACCCAGGACGATCGAAGCCTCCGCATCTAGAGCAAGCAGACTGTCTTACCCGCAAACGGCTGGAAAATCCCCATCAGACAGCGGAAGGAAACACCCATCCGCTTTTGCCAGAGTAACAGGTGTTCTCCCTATTGAACCCATAGCCATGATGCACCGTTCTTCTATTCTTGCCCTTAGTTTAATGATTGGGGGCACTATTCACCCTGTTCTGGCCCAAACCCAGCGCTATCCTACGCCCCAGGAATTGGAAAGTCTCATCACACCCCTGCAAAGCCGGATCGCAACCGTGCAGAACAGTCGTCCCTATCGGAATCAGCGCACCACAGCCGAAAAGCAACGGCTGGCCACCCTGGTTAAAGCCTGGTCAACCCTGGATCCAGCCGTCGCTCCCTTTTTAGGAGAATGGCGGGCGATCGAGGAAACCAAGAGTATCTATCCATCTCGCACCAGGGGGCGCGTCTGTATTGTTCAACATGAACTTCCCGCATCCATCAGAGACAATGGCTTGTCTCTCTCCTTCGGCACGATCGCCAATGGTCAGATTCAGACGGAAGCCTTCTCCATTCTGGTGCGCCAGGGCGATTTTCTGGGGGCAGCCTTTGTCCAGAATAACCATCCCTATCTGTACGAGTATGGCAACCGGGGACCATTAAAAGCTTCTGTAGATCAACAAATCCGCGATCGATTCAACCAGGCCGGTTGTCTGACCGGTTTGCCCAAATAGCCTGTTCTGGCATACAGTCCAGCCAGCTCATGGGATAAACTATGACAGATGAGCCATTGCATCAGCTTATGTCCGCCTCCGATCGGATCGAAGACCAGTTAGCTCGCCTGACCGAAGGGTTAGTGGAGATGCGTCAGTCCATTGAACTGTCTCGTCAGAAGACGGAAGCGGATCATGCTGCCTTCATGGCAGAGCTGCAGCAACTCAAGGAACTGGGTGAAACGACCCGGCAACTGGCTGAAGTCGCCAGACAACAGGCTCAGACTGCCGATCGGTTGTTCAGCATGATTGAACGGCAGGAAGCCCGCTTCGAACGCTGGCTGGAACAGCGCCAGAACTGATCCAGATATGCCGGTCAGGGTTTCCAGAAGACGATCGTGGGATTGATGGGCTGCAACTGGGTTCCCGGATAGTAGAAGCTGAGGATCTGGCGGCTGGTATAGCCCAGTTCCCCTAACCGATAGGAGCCCGTCTGGCTCAGGCCGACCCCGTGGCCCATCCCCCCACCGACAAAGCGGTATCCTTTCAGAATCTTGGTGCCTGGTTCATACATCGGGTCCAGGTAAAACAGGGTACTGGTCGGTGGATAAAGAGCATTCAGGATATTGTCCTTCTCAATTTCCACCACCCCCACATCGGTTGTGACGGCCACCTTCAGCACGCGCCCAAAGGGCGATCGCTGCACCACCTGAATCTTCTGAACCGCATTCAGTTTGGCATAGGGACTCTTGATACTGGTCAGATACTTCTGGAGATCGCGGGTCAGGTCCGGCAGGGTGCTGGCACTGTTCCAGCGAAAGCGGTCCCAGCCATCCTCATTGAACCCTTTACGACGACTGAGAAACACACGCAGATTTTTCTCATCCATCAGACTGTAGCGGGACAAATCCCAAACATTACTGACGGAATCAACCACAGCTTTGAGATAGGGGCGGTTGGGGCCATTCCAGACATCGGCAAAAGGGGCAGTAATTCCCCCGGTTGTGGAGGAGTAGAGCGCATCCACCAGTTCATTGTTGTAGGTCAGTACCAGACCTTTGGTGGCCGCGATCGCCCGATCCGTCTTGGGTTGGGCTCCCTGCAACCCCCAGTAGACCTGGCATTGGGTATCGGCACAGAGCTGATACTGATCGATCTGGAAACGACGCAGGTTGCGCAGGGCATAGGTGCGGGCGAGGATCGCCTGGGCTTCGATCGTGGCTGGGGGAGCTGCCAAGCCAATTTCATGGGGAACCACGCCCCGCAGATAGGTTTCGATCGGCACCTGGTTGACCAGGGTGTAAGTCCCATAGGCATTGGGTTGCACCCGCAAAGGCCCCAGATAAGTCCGAGTTACTTTCTCCTCAGCCGTTTCCTGCTTCACCCGAATGATATTGTTGGCAGACTTAATGTCCAGTTCATTTCGATTGTAGCGATAGCCATTCACCACCCAAGACACCCAGGGAATTTGCCGGATTTCCTTCGCTTCCAGTTGGGCCTGCACCCCCTGAGACTCCAGGCTTTGCAGCAGTAACCGGCGCAGCAGGGGAGTATTGTAGGTTTCCCGTTTGGCCCAGACTTGCCAGCGTTGGGGCTGGGCTACTTCGACCTCAATCCCTTTGGCCCGCCAGCGATTCGCATCATCCTCAGCACTTTCAAAGCTGCGGTGGGTACTGAAAATAATTCGTTCTTCTAACACAGGAGCGGCTACGGGTTGATACGCCATCTCCAGTTTCAGGCTAGTTGCCGTGAGGGTTTTGGTTTGTTTGTTGCCATCCTGGAAGCGCAGGGTCAACCGATCGCCCGGTAGGGGTTCCAGGGTGAGCTTATCTGTGGGCTGGGTCCCGAATCGCTGCACCACCCCGACCTGCAGCACCGGTTCAGCTTGGGCCAGAACCGTACCCGTCAGGTTGGATAATCCCACCACCCCAAAGGTTGTCAGAATAGCCGTGGCCAGACCATAGGGCCGCAAGACTGTGCGCCCGATCGCAATGAAAGTATTGTTCCGTAGTCGCCAAAGATCGTTCACAACTCATCCAATCTGTAACCCTCTGATTCAGAAGATAGCATCTTGGGATTGCTTTCGCCTGATCGTTGCCACCTCAAAGATGTGAGAGATATGATGTAGCCGATTTTGCATTCTCATTACATCTACTGACGTGGAATCAACCCCAAAACCAGTGAAAATACGGAGCCAATGGATGATTCGCCTGGTCCTACTGGTTGTAATTGCTGCAGGAGGCTGGTTGACTTTCCGGGGATTGCATTCCTCAGGCCAGCCAGAAGTAGAAGCTCAGGTACAAACTGTACAGCGGGGAGATGTGATTGTTCCCCTGCCCTTGAGTGGCTTGGTCGAATTGGAGAATCAGCAACCCCTGAAAGTTCGAGATAATGCCGTTGTTGAAGCTGTACTGGTCAAGGTGGGCGATCGGGTACAAGCGGGTCAGGAACTGATCATCCTGCGGGATCTGGAGCGACAGACGAAGCTGGCTGAAACGGATCTGAAATTGCAAAAGCAGGCGATCGACTTGCAGGCCAGTCAGGCCAAAGTCACCGCAGCCCAAGGCAAGCTGGCTGATCTCCAGCTTGAGTTACGAGAACGGGAAATTGAAGTCACAGCCAAACGACAGGAAATTGTCCGAACTCGGGAGAAACTGGCTGGCGTTGAGAAGCGGTTTCAAAATGATCAGAAGCTATTGGATAAAGGCTATATCGCTGCCAATGAGCTGGAAAGTACCCGAGATGAATTGCGGTCTGTCCAGGCAGAGATCCAGCGGGCTCAAACTGATCTGACGGCCAGCCGACTCCGACAACAGCAGAAACAGCAAGAACTGGAGCGCACCAGTCGCGAATTTCAGGAGCAAACTTCCGATGCCCAACTGAATGCCCAGAAAGCAGAACTGGAATTGCGGTCTGCCGAGCTAGAACGAGGCAATGTGGTGCGCGAGCTGCAGAAGAGTATCATCATTGCCCCCACAGAGGGCATAGTCCTGGATGTGCAGGTCAAAAAAGGGGATGTTGTCAAGGAAGCGGAGGATGAACTGCTGACCCTGGGCGATCCCGATCGGGAAATCGTTAAATTGGGGCTATCGACGCTGGAAGCCCGCCGGGTGAAACGTGGACAAGCCGCCAATATCAGTGTGATTGGTCCGGATGCCAGGATTTATCAGGGTCGGGTGGAAACCATTGCCCGCATTGCCCGCGCAGGCAGTCAGCAGGGTAGCAGTGGACCAGGGGAAGGAGGACAGAACAAAGTGACTGCGATCGTGCGCCTGAATCGTCCTTCCCGACAGCTAATTCCAGGCAGTACTGTCAGTGTCGAAATCATTCTGTCAGAGCGACGCAATGTGGTCAAGCTAGGACTGGACGCGATTCAGCGACAGGAAGGGAAGTCCTTTGTCTGGGTATTGGATCACCAGGGCAAGGTTCAGCAGCGTCCAGTTGTTCTGGGTCTGGAGGGGGAAACGGAGGTTGAGATCACGAGGGGTTTGCAGGCCGGTGAAAAGGTTGCGATCGTCAGTGGAGAGAGCTCTTTAAAACCAGGGATGCGGGTTAAGTCTTCCCAGGAGCAGCCATGAGTCTGGCCCCCCTGGACCTTCTGCGCCTCTGTTATCTCTCCTTGCGAGGCAATCTATTGCGATCGGGGCTGACGACTCTGGGAGTGTTTATGGGAGTGGCTGCCGTGAATGCCACCCTGCAGGTTAGAACCATCAGTTATGCCGTGATTGAAAGGCAACTGGCCCAGCAGATTGCACCCCAGGT
This sequence comes from Leptolyngbya sp. 'hensonii', assembly GCF_001939115.1. Lineage (GTDB taxonomy): Bacteria > Cyanobacteriota > Cyanobacteriia. Next base: position 25,487 of record NZ_MQTZ01000059.1, read on the forward strand.
GGGGATTTATCTTTACTCGGAATTCTATGGCAGCTCCCTGAAACTCGAGGATCTCCAGTACTTAAAACAGAGATTGAAGGGAGCCAGGGCCTTGAGTGCTGTGGCCTCGATCAACTATGGCTCTGTGGTTTATCAGGATCGGGAAGTGAAGGGAATTTCTGCCGAGGGGGTTTCTCAGGATTTCCTGCTCACCTCTGGACAGAAGATCCTGAAAGGCAAGTTCTTTAGCCAGACGGATTACGACTACTACCGTTCTGTGGCGGTGATCAATGAGTTTACGGCGAAGGAGCTGTTCCAGGCGCAAAATCCGATCGGTCAGCGGGTGTTTATTGCCGGACAACCTTTCACGGTGATCGGTGTGGTTGATACCAAAGTCTGGCGGAAAGGCGCAAAACCGGAAGGAGGGTTCTGGTTGCCCATCACCTTACGGAACGCCCTGACGAACTCAACCGGAATCGACACGATTCAGGTGCGGCCCTGGAAATTGGAGGATATCGAATCTCTTCAAGAGACCGTAGAGAAGCAACTGCTCCAGCGTTATCCCGGCTCTCAAGCCTACACCTTCAACAATGTCAGGGAAATTCTAGCCCAACGAAAAACCCTGGAATTGACTTCGCGGGCGTTGCTAGTGGTCGGCATGATTGCGCTGTTAATTGGCGGAGTGGGGATTGCCAATATTGCGGTGGCAGCGGTGATTGAACGAACACCAGAAATTGGTCTGCGACGGGCGATCGGAGCTACCCAGCGAGAGATTATGCTGCAGTTCATCCTGGAGGCAGTCATGCTCAGCCTGATTGGTGGGGTAGCTGCGATCGTCACTATCCATGGGCTGACAGTTTTTGTGGCCAAACAGTTTGATCTGCCCTATCAGTTCGATGCAGAAACCGCAGCACTGGCCCTGGGATCAGCATTGGCTGTGGGAATAGGGGCCGTGTTCGTGCCAGCCGTGCAGGCCAGCCGGTTGGACCCCGTTCAGGCATTGCGATCGGATTAAACAGATCCAACAACAGGTGAGGGAATGACACACCAATCACTATGGGTAACGGGTGCAGTGGGATTTGGTTCGGCAGTTCTGGGGGTTGCTGGCACCTATTTCCTGATGTCGCACACAGGGCATCGCCCAGCAGTTCAATCGCCTGTTCAGCCGCCTGTGACTGCCGAAGGCAGACTGGAGCCCAATCCCCCGTTCCGGGAAGCCCAGATATCCCTGGACCCGTTTTCCGGCCTTCCTCGCCAACAGCCAGATCTGCTCAAAGTGTTAACAGGCAATCCCTCCCGGATGCCTAACCCCCTGGGGAGATCGATCGATTCTTCCGTTCCCGAACTCAGACTCGATTCTGGAGCCAGGGTGCAGGGAAATTTGGCCGGAACTATCATCCTCCCAGACCCCACACCCACAGCATGGTTTCAACTCAAGCTGGAAGCTGGAACCCTGACGGCAGCAGCCCCAGCTCTGGCCCAAACCAAGCAAGTCTCCCTGCCCACGGAACGGGAACTACCGCTGCAGCTTGGGGATGCGGTGGTTCTGGTTCTCCAGAACAACAAAACCTTGAAGAATGCTTACCTGCAGCGTCTTCTGGATCGGCGGGATCTGGAAGTAGCCGAGGGGATTTTCAACCCCATCTTTGAACCCCGGATTGAGGCCCGTTACGATCGCCTGGAGATCGGCGGAGTTGTCACGGAGGCGGGACAGGGGGATGCCCGCATTGGAGCTACGATGCTTCTGCCCACCGGAGCCCAATTTAGTATCACGATCGGAGCCACTCGATCGCTGCGGGATGAGTCCCTCAACCCGACCCTCGATACCCTTCGTCAGGATCTGCAGGTGAGTTTGGTGCAACCTCTGCTGCGGGGCTTTGGGGCAGATGTGACCCTGGCCCCCATCAATCTGGCCCGGATCCAGGAGCAGGCCAATCGGCTTCTGCTCAAAGCTACCCTGATCAGTACCATCACCACTGCTATCCAGACCTATCGCACCCTGCTGGAAGCCCAGGAACAATGGATAATCCAGCAACAGGCTCTGAAACGGGCCGGGGACAACCTGGCCTATGTTCAAGCTCTGGTAGAGGCGGGCCGACGGGCGCGGGTGGATACCCTGCAGGGTGAAGCCGATCTGGCCCGCCAGCAACTCCAGCTCAAGGATGCTGAAGGGCGGCTGGCAGCAGCCCGCCTCAATCTTTTGCAGATTCTGGGTATAGATCAGAAGTTGACCCCTGTCGCGATCGAACCAGCAGCCCTGCGGCAACCAATCATGGCAGAGGCGGATCGGCTGCTGCCAGTTGCCCTGGCCAATAATCCCGACTATCTGCAATCGCTTCTCCAGATTGAAGCCGCCAAAATCAACCTGTTGCTGGCTCAGAATAATAGTGAGTGGAACTTAAATCTGGTAGGGACGCTCGGCAACAACTTCAATAACGTCACCGCGAATAACAACACCACAACAGTAGCCCTGGTTCTGACGCGCCAGTTTGGCAATCTAGCCCTGGACCAGGCTGTGGAGCGTAGCCGGATTCAACTCCAGCAATCAGAGAACCGACGGGCAGAAACGCTGGAAAACCTGACCGTAACAGTTCGGAATCGTAGCCGGGATGTTAACCTGAGCTTGCAACAGGTGGAAAATGCCCGCCGTGTTCGAGAACTAGCAGAGCAGACTGTAACCGTTCAGCGAGAGCGCTTGCAGCTTGGTGGCCGAGGGGTGAGTGTGAAAGATGTGTTGGACTTTGAGGATCGGTTAGTCCAGGCGAAAAACGATGAACTGGCCGCCATTATCCGCTACCTCAATGCAGTCACCCTGCTGGAACAGACGATCGGGACTACCCTCAATACTTGGAACATCAGAGTTGAAAGTCAGAATTAGCCCGATCGGTTCAACTGTCGGCTCAACAGCAGAACGGGCAACAATCCCACTAGAACCATCGCCAGGGCCGGACCAGCAGCCTCCGCCAACCGTTCGTCAGAGGCCAGACGATAGACCTGGGTAGCCAGGGTCTCAAAGTTGAAGGGCCGCATAATCAGGGTGGCGGGCAACTCTTTCATCACATCCACAAACACCAGGATGCTGGCCGTGAGCAGACTGCTCCACAGGAGGGGCACATGGATCTGCCGCAGCGTACTGAGAGACCCGTGGCCCAGACTGCGGGCGGCATCGTCCAGGCTAGGCTTAATCTTGCTCAGCCCCGATTCCACTGCCCCCAGAGACACGGCCAGGAACCGAATCAGATAGGCATAGATCAAGGCCCCGATCGTTCCACTTAACAGTAGTCCCGTGGAAAATCCCTGGTGGGTCTGCATCCAGGCATTGATGGTGTTGTCCAGAAGACCGATCGGCACCAGCACCCCAACCGCAATCACCGAACCGGGCACGGCGTAACCCAGAGCCGCCGTCTGAACTGCCAGTTGCATTGCCAGGTTAGACCGGAGGCGAACGCCATAGGCCAGGATCAGGGCCAGTCCAACTGCCAGTCCGGCAGTTAGACCGGCCAGCAGCAAACTATGGCTGGCACAATCCCAGAAGCGTTCCCCAAAAGCCTGATTCGGTTCCTGCAGGGTCATCTGCACCAGAATGGCGGCTGGCACCACAAACCCCAGGGCGATCGGCAGGAGACAGGCTACCGTAGCGCCGATCGCCCCGATCCACCCGAGGGAATACCTCGGCAGATGCTGCTGTCGGCTACTGCTCTGGTAATAACGGGATTGCCCCCGCGACCTGCGCTCAACCCCCATCAACACCACAATGAACAGCAGCAGCACACCAGCCAGTTGGACGGCAGCTCTGGGTTCTCCCAGATCAAACCAGGTGCGGTAAATCCCTGTGGTGAATGTATCCACTGCAAAATGATAGACCGTGCCATAGTCATTCAGGGTTTCCATTAAAGCTAGGGCCAACCCAGCCACGATCGCGGGTCGAGCCAGGGGCAAAGCCACCTGGATAAAACTATTCCAGGGATTGCACCCCAGGTTTCGACTGGCCTCCAGCAGGCTCACAGCCTGGGAGAGAAAGGCACTACGGGCCAGCAGATAGACGTAGGGATAGAGCACCAGCACCAACATCAGGATCGCTCCCCAGAGCGATCGCACATTGGGAAACCAGTAATCCTGAGCGCTTTCCCAGTGAAAGAGCTGTCGCAACTGGCTCTGCACCGGGCCGTAGTATTCCAATAATTCCGTATAGGTGTAGGCAAGAATATAAGCGGGGGCTGCGAAAGGCAGCAGCAAGGCCCAGGCAAAAATCCGCTGACCGGGGAACTGACACATCGTTACCAACCAGGCCGTCCCCGTTCCCAGGACCAGAACCCCCAAACCAACCCCCAACATGAGCCAGAGAGAATTGGCTACGTAGCGGGTTAACACGGTTGCGGCTAGATGTTGCCAGATCTCCCCGGCATCGGTCACCAACCCTGCCAGCACAAATAGCACTGGCACCGCCAGCAGGAGGGCGATCAGGGTCACGATCGTCGTCCACCCGCTCCAAAACCTGATGCCCATCTCCCTCTCTCTCTCCTCTAACCCGGTAAAGACGCAATTTGTTGCGTCTGTGTATCGCGTCTGTGTATTGCGTCTGTGTATCGCGTCTGTGTATTGCGGTTCTACCTGCTGTAGGGAGGCGCGATGTATCCCGCCTCTACCCGATCGTGGTTCTGTGGTTGGGCCTAACAACCAACGATTGGGCTCACTACTGATTACGCCTAGAACACTTTACTATAGGATGAAATTTATTGATGATTATTCTCAATATGTCTTGCCTATGGCAACTTTCTGCCCATCCCCTATCCTGCTCTTAGAACAGGTTTCCCGTCGGTTTTCCCGATCGCTCCCCCCTGCCGTAGATCAGGTTACCCTGACTCTGGAACCGGGGGAATTGCTGACTCTACTCGGTCCCTCCGGTTGTGGCAAAACCACCCTGCTCCGGCTGATTGCCGGGTTTGAGCGTCCCCAAACTGGTACGATCGTGCTAGCTGATCGACAGGTTGCCGGTGGTTCCACCTGGATTCCGCCAGAGAAACGGGATGTGGGGATGGTATTTCAGGACTATGCTCTGTTTCCCCATCTGACGGTGGCTCAAAATGTGGCTTTTGGTCTGCAGCAACGGCGACGCAAGCAGCGTGTAACGTCCGGCCAGGTGAAACAGCAGGTGCTAGAGGCGATCGCCCAGGTGGGGCTGGCTGGGTTGGAGCAGCGCTATCCCCATCAACTATCGGGCGGACAACAGCAGCGGGTGGCTCTGGCCAGGGCCTTGGCTCCCCAACCGGCCCTGGTGCTTCTGGATGAGCCGTTGAGTAATCTGGATGTGCAGGTGCGGCTGCGGCTTCGGGAAGAGATTCGCACGATTCTCAAATCGGCGGGTACGGCTGCGGTGTTTGTTACCCATGATCAGGAGGAAGCGCTGTCCATCTCCGATCGGGTGGCGGTGATGCGTCAGGGGCGCATTGAACAGTTGGGCACCCCCGAGGCGCTTTACCAGGAACCGGTTTCTCGCTTTGTTGCTGAGTTTGTTACCCAGGCTAATTTCATCCCGGCAGAGTTTAAGAATCAAGTCTGGCAGACGGAAGCGGGCAGTTTTGCTGTCGGAGATGCATCGGTGGAGTCTGGCCTGCAGGCGGACCTGATGATTCGGCAGGAAGACTTGATTCTGCAAGCGGATGAGCAGGGGCCGCTGATCGTGCGCGATCGCCAGTTCTTGGGCCGGGAACAACGGTACTGTCTGTTGACGCCGTCTGGGCAGGAGTTGCATGTCCGCACGGGAATGGGGGAAACGTTGTCGATCGGATCGCGGGTGCAGGTGGGGGTGGACCGATCGGGTTGCCGGGTGTTTCCTCGGTAGAGCAGCGATATCACAGATGGGATATCTGGGATATCAGAGACGCGATTTATCGCGTCTTTACAGGGGGGTGGGGGAGCCGATGGCGCTCTCTAGCTCGGCCCGGCTCATTTGACGGGGATTGAGGACGTAGATGGTGCCCCGATCGGTGGAGAGTAGGTTCAGGTAATACTGCAACTTGCCATCTTTGCTGACTTCGTAGACACGCAACCCCGTATCGTCTTCCAGATCGAGTTCAGCTAGCTCCATGCCCTGATCTCGTAACCGTTGCTTGAGGTTGCCTGCGATCGATCGCCACTGGGTATCCTCGACTTGCCAGCACCCTTCCATACCGTTGCAGGCAGCTTGAGCCTGGGGAAGCCGGATCAGGTCGGCTAGGGGAGTGGGGGATGGGGTCGGTAGGGGACTTGGAGCGGGTGTGGGGATTGGAGTGGGTGTGGGATTGGCTACAGGCGGAATAACTTCTGGGGAGGGTTGGACGGTAGGGGAGGGGACGATTGGGGGCTGGGAACGGATGATGGGGGAAGGGATGGCAGGCTCAATCACTCTGGGTTGGGGTTGAGGATGAGTCTGAATGCGGGAAATCCTGGGGAGAGGGGTCAACTTAATCGTTTTCAAAGGTTTCCGAGGGGCTGCCTGCACAGGAGTTTCCTGGTTCATGGGCATGGGCAGGAAGAGCAGCAGGCCATGTAACCCCACGGAGAGCAACAGAATGGGTTTTAAGGCTTGCAGGAATGGGGCAGGAGACTTATTCACAGCGTTTGACAGGAAGTGCCGCAGGTCTCTGCAAATAATGATGAGAAACCTGAAATTCATCCTAAACTTTATTGAGAACTATCGTCAACTAAAAGGGTGGTTCTCGTATTCCTGCAAGGGAGCAACCTTACGCGCCCAAAATTTGGTCGATCGTCTCCACAACCCCAGCTCCCCGGCTGCCCTGGGTGACCCGCTTCACGCGCAGCTTGAGTTCTGGCAGGGCGTTAGCAACGGCAACGGAGAGACCACAGAGGTCTAGAAAGGCCGTGTCATTTTCGGCATCCCCCAGGCCGATCGTCTGTTCTGGCCCCATCCCTAATTCCTGCAGGGCCGCTCGGAGGCCAAAGGCTTTGTCCACGCCTCGGGGCAATATCATCACCGCTGCTTTATTCAGGATGATTTCCAGATCCAGGCCCAATTCCTGAATCAATTCTGCTGCGATCTGGTCGTGGGGTTTCCAGGTCGCTACGATGACGCGCCCCCGGGAAACCAGTCGCACAGTTGGATCCTGACTCAGTTGGGTAAATTCCTCCCAGAGGGGATCCTGGGGCGATCGGGTGCTGGCCTCTGTCGTGACCCGATCGCGCAGCCGCTGGAAGAATTCTTCTGGGGGGGGCTCCACCAGAGGTTTTTCTACGCCTGTTGCCGGGTTGTAGAGTAAGGCTCCATTCTCAGCCACAACCCAATCGAAGACGGGCAGGTCAGGAAAGGGCTCCAGCAGGATGCTCATCTGGCGGCCTGTAATCAGGATTAACTTGCGTCCGGAAGCCCGCCAGCGCTTCAGTGCATCCAGAGTGGTCGGTTCTACTCTGCCATCGGTGGCCAGGGTACCGTCAAAATCTGTTGCCAGGGCGAGATAATCCATGGGCTATTGCTTTCCTTTGTAATACGCCACGCCTTTGTTCACGTATTTCAGTGTAAATGCCTCCTGGTACTTCGTTTCAGCCTTGACGATCCCTGCCTGGACCATACTCTCGAACAGGGCTTTCCAGCGAGCTTCGTTCATAGCTCCAATGCCCAGGGCCTCTGCATCGCCAGACATAATCACGCCGTATTCCTTCAACTTACGCAGACCATAGTCAATCTGATCATCCGTCATGTTGGGATTATCTTTTTTAATCAGGGCATTGGCCGGAGCAGGGTTTTCCAGATAACTGTACCAGCCCTTGATGGAAGCATCCACAAATCGTTGCACCAGATCAGGTTTCTCCTCGGTGAGTTTGCGCGTTGCCTCGATCGTCGTGGTGTAGGAGGTATAGCCAAAATCCGCCAGCAAGAACACGACTGGCTTGAAGCCACCCTGTTTTTCGATGGCATAGGGTTCAGAGGTGAGGTATCCTTGCTGGGCTGAGGTCTTGTCCGCCAAAAACGGAGCCGGATTGAAGTTATAGACCCGGGCCTGACTATCTGTAAACCCATACTTTGCCTTCAGAAATGGCCAGTAGGTGGTACGGGCTGAGGTCGAAATATAAATTGGGGCTCCTTTAAGGCTTTCCAGTTTGTCATGGCCCGTATTGGGATGGGCAATCAAAACTTGCGGATCTTTCTGGAAAATAGCGGCGACGGTCACTTTGGGAATGCCTTCCTGAATGGCTTTGATCGCTTCAGAGCCATAGCCCATGAAGAAGTCGATCGCCCCACCCATCAGCAATTGGGTGCCATTCACCTGGGGACCGCCCATTTTAATCGTCACATCCAGGCCGTGATCTTTGTAGATGTCGGTAGCGACTGCCTGGTAAAACCCCCCATGTTCAGCCTGGGCAAACCAGTTGGTGCCAAAGGTAATCCTATCCAGCGTTTTACCAGAACTGCGCCCCGGTGCGGGAGCATTGGCTGGTGGTTCTTCTTCGCCCTTGCTGCAGGCTGCAACAATGCTACTACCGGCGGCTAGGACGCCGTACTGCAGAAACCGTCGGCGACCCATCCCAGCCATACCCGGCCAAACTTCAATCCGTGTCATGTCTCCCCCTATTCCTCAACTACACAACCCAATTGGGCGATTGGTTCCCCTGACCTGAGTCAGGGAGAACCCCTATAGTTTTCCCATGCCTGCCAGAAAATATAGATCGACAGAATCCCCAGGAAGAGCCGAAACGCCAAACTGATGATCTCATCTGGCAATCTGGGTAAGAGTCGGGTACTGATCTGGGCTCCTAACAATCCCCCTACTCCTAACAGAAGCCCTTCCACGGGTAAAATATTACCGCTCAAGGTATGCCCAATGCAGGCTGAAATCGCCGTGATAATAATTACCCCTAAACTGGTCTGGATCGCCACCTTAATGGGTTCTCCCAGTAAGAGCATCTGCAAAGGCACCATAATCACCCCGCCGCCCACACCGAACAATCCTGCCAGAAGTCCGGCAGCTCCACCTGTCCCTAAGCGGGCGATCGTTGGATGTATCCGGGGTACTGTCCCTCCAGCGATCGGCTCGATCGGGTTTCCGGCCCCATCCACAATGCGCTCCTCCCCTTCCCCTCTGGCAAGAGTCAACTGGTTTTTTAGCTCTATCAGATAAATGTTCAACCACAACAAGAGGCCAAAAGCTGCCAGAAGCACATAGGGTTTACCTTTGGTTAAATTAGCTAACCAGACTCCCCCCTGAGCGGTCAGCAATGCTGGGAGCCCCAGGGATAACACTCGCCTGGGATGAATCAGCCCCATGCGATAATTCTGTACCGTGCCAGACGTAGATGTGATCAGAATGGCCAGACCACTGGTTGCCACCGATTTTACTGGCGTATACCCTAGAGCCACCAACAGCGGCACCAGAATGGTGCCCCCCCCAATGCCTAAAAACCCGGCCAGAATTCCAGCAATCAGGCCACCCGCCAGGAGTAGCAACCCCTTCGTCAGTATCAAAGCGGCAGGGCCTCCGGCAGAATAGATTTAGGCAACAGACCATGGACCCCCTTCTGGGGATGATTGACGACCTGGGTAATATGAAAGTTCACCGCCAGACTGCACAGCACATAAGCCTCTTCGGCAGAGAGGGGCGTCATCTGTTGCAGAAACTCGATCATCCTCGTCAAAGCCTGCTCAAACGCCTCATCCAGAGTCGGAGCAAACCCCATGGTGATGATATCGGTGGGTGTCTCTGCGATCGGTCCCTGCATTGCCCAGCCCTGCCGCAGGATCAGTTGAATGGTGCCATTCATGGAGGTCTCGATCGCGGTCACATTCACCTCTCCGTCTCCCTGGGCGGCATGTCCATCCCCGATCGAGAACAGGGCTCCTGGTTCCAGTACGGGTAAGAAGAGCCGGGAACCGGCCTGCAATTCCCGGTTGTCCATGTTCCCCCCGTAGGGACCCGGGGGGACGGACGATCGACCCCCCTCGCCATCAGCCACCCCCAGAATCCCAAAGAAGGGCTGTAGCGGAATCCGAATCCCACTGCCGGGTGGGAATTCCGCATACCCTGCCGCCAAATTTAGAGGGATAAACCGCAGAGCGGCCTGGGAAAACTGCTCCGGCAAGGCTCCCCAGCCCGGACGAATGGCATTGAACCCCAAGGCTAACCGGGGAGTAATCGCCTCCAGCCGGACCTCCAGGGTATCCCCCGGCTCTGCCCCCCGAACCGCGATCGGCCCAGTCAGCAGATGGGGGCCTGGTCCTACCCGCCGTTCAGGGGGGAGTTGCTGAGTGATTGCCACCAGCTCAGGGGTGAGAAACTCTGCTGGAGCCCGATCACAGAGGTAAAAACCGGTGTAGGTTTCGACGGTAATGCGATCGCCGGAGTCAACCGTCAGCACTGGCGGTAATTGGGCAGAGAAGCCTCCCAGATGGACTGTCGCTGGAGTAGCCTTTAAGACGTGATGGGCCATGGATACTCAGTACAATTCGGCTGTTTGTGGGACAGAAACTACGACATTACCAGAATTTCAGGCAATGCTGCAGTTCATAGAATGGATAGCAGTTCGCTTCTGGATGCCCCCTGAACATTGCCCATGACCTATTCTCTGAAAGTGGCCGAACTCCCTGTCAGTGAACGTCCCCGTGAACGTCTGCTGCAACAGGGTTCCAAAAGTCTCTCGACGGCTGAGCTAATCGCAATTTTGCTCGGGACTGGCCAGGGCGCAGGAAAACTATCAGCGATCGGCCTGGGACAACACATTCTGAAAGAACTGAGTCAGCATCAGCGGGATCCCCTGGATGTGTTAAGGGATATCAGTGCCAGGGAATTGATGCAAATCCCAGGAATTAAGCAAGCCAAGGCAACGACCATTCTGGCCGCGATCGAGCTGGGCAAGCGGGTCTTTCAAAGTCGTCCCCTGGATCGCACGATTCTGGACAGTCCGGCGGCGGCGGCAGCAGCCCTCAGCCATGACTTGATGTGGCAGCCCCAGGAAAAGTTTGCGGTGCTTCTGCTGGATGTGAAGCATCGGCTGATCGGCACCCAGGTGATTACGATCGGCACCGCTACGGAAACCCTGGCCCATCCCCGCGACATCTTCCGGGAAGTGATCCGGCAGAATGCCACCCGGGTCATCATTGCCCACAATCACCCCTCAGGCGTGATCGAACCGAGTCCGGAAGATATCACCCTGACCCGTCAGTTGCTCTCTGCGGCCCAACTGCTCAGCATTCCCATCCTGGACCATCTGATCTTGGGCAATGGCGAACACCGCAGTCTCCGGCAAACGACAACCCTCTGGGAGGAAAATCCCCAGGGGGATCAATAGACAGCAGATGAATACTGGGTAAAACCTATACAGAAAGCATCGATCGGACTCACAATTGAGATGGGTATTTCATGTTGAGATATGAGAGTCTCTCCTTTTGCTGCCGCGATCTCGACCGTTGTTCACCTGGCCTTGTCTCTCCTGCCAACCCTGGCTGTCGCCTCCCCCATCAACAACTTCCCTGGGCAACGGACTGCACTCTGTGATCTCCGCCAAGCAAGCAGAACCCTCAAAGTGGAAAAGGCTATACTAGCCCAAAAAATAGGGACCGATGCCGAGGGCATTCCCCTGCTAAAACCAGATGACGATAGTCTGTTCAAGCAGGGGGACACGGTCTATCTCATCCTCAAGAACACAGGGCAATTTCAGCGGGGCGAAGGGGGGATGCACCATTTAGAAATGGATGTGGCCGTGAAGGATGGGAGCGGGAAGATTCTGCTCATGAAGGAGCGCCTTCTGGGGGAAAAGGGGCGGGTAGACCTGGAGAACAATATCGCTCCGGCCCCCTATGGCAACTTAGACACAACCCTGAATACCCCACCAGGAAAGTACATTATGGTGGTCACCATTTATGATTTGATCGGCTGCCAGAAAGCAATCAGCACGGTGCCGTTTCGCATTACAGCCACCCGACGACCCAAACCGATTCGAGGCAACTCTAAAAATCAGACAAGGACTTGTAATCCCGATCGGGCAGTCGAAAAGCTCACGGTCGAACAGGCAGTTCTGGCGAGAAGAACCGGAGGCTCAAAGCAGGAACCGGTATTGGAACCGATCGCTAACAATGTCTTCAAACAGGGAGAAACTGTGTACCTGATCTTGAAGAATACCGGTAAATTCAAGCGGGGCCAGGATGGCCTGCACCATCTGGAAATTGATGTGCAAGTGAGGGAGGAAGAGGGCAAAATCCTGATCGATAAAAAAAGGCTTTTGGGTAAGCGGGGTCAGCTTCTCCTGGAAAAGGATATCGCTCAAGGTCCTTACGGCAATGTAGATATTGATCAGGATGCCCCACCGGGAGATTACAGTATTGGGGTGACTATTTATGATCTAGTCAGCTGCCAGAAGGCCTCTCGGAGTGCCAGGTTTCGTGTGATTGATCAAGAACCAACAATCTCATTCCTGCCTATTGGTTAAGATAAGGAGCCACCCTGGTGGGAGGATTCCCGCAACCACGATCGCAACCTGAATATGAGAGTTTTAGTTGTCGATGATGATGAGCTGACGATCGAGGCACTGAAAACCATCCTCAGTAGCCTAAACTACGTTGTAGAGTCTGCCACAGACGGGGAGGCGGGTTGGCAGTTGATTGAATCCTTCAACTATGACCTGATCCTGCTGGATGTAATGATTCCCCGCCTGGATGGGATCAGCCTTTGCCATCGACTCCGATCACAGGGCCATCAAATGCCAGTTCTGCTCCTCACAGGCCGCAATAGTGGCCACGAGAAGGCGATCGGGCTGGATGCGGGTGCCGATGATTATGTGGGCAAACCCTTCGATCCGGAAGAACTCGTTGCCCGGATTCGGGCCTTGCTGCGGCGTAGTAGCCTGACCAGTGGGCCTGTTCTGGAATGGGGCGATCTCTGTCTGGACCCCAGCACCTGTAAAGCAACCTATGGCACCCAGACCCTCTCCCTCACCCCCAAGGAGTATGCCCTGATGGAACTCTTCCTGCGGAACAATCGGCGGGTGTTTAGCTGTGGGGCAATTCTGGATCACCTCTGGTCGTTTGAAGAGACCCCTGGAGAGGAGGCTGTGCGCACCCATATCAAGGGGCTGCGACAAAAACTGAAGGCGGTGGGGGCAACGGCTGATCTGATTGAAACGGTGTACGGCATCGGGTATCGGCTCAAACCCCTGGAGTCCCTCTCGGCTTCCAGTGCTAAGACAGCAAAACCTGAAGCTCCGGGAGATGCTATTCAACAGCAGACCCTGGCTGCGATCGCGGGGGTCTGGGAGCAGTTCAAAGACCGCATCTATGCCCAGGTTGAAGTTTTGGGGCAGGCGGCGACAGCCCTGACCCAATGTAGCCTGACCCAGGAGTTGCAGCAGCAGGCCCAGCAGGAAGCCCATACCCTGGCAGGATGCCTGGGGACTTTTGGCTTTCCGGAAGCTTCCCAAGTGGCTCGGAAGATTGAGGACTCTCTCCAGGTCAATCAGACAGGAAACCCTGAGCAGGGCCTGCAGATGCAGGAATGGGTCGGCTGTTTGCGGCAGGCAATGACCCAGCAACCTGACGGATTGATGGTGGTAAAACCAACTACCCTGGTGAACCGCGATCGCCCACTGCTGCTGGTGATTGACTCTGACCATCGCACCGTCAACCTTTTGTTGCAGGAAGCCGACAATTGGGGACTGTGCGTGGAGGTTGTCAATGACCCTACCATGGCCAGAGCCGCGATCGCCCGGCAGCGGCCCGATGGAGCCTTGCTCGATCTGGCCATCTCCCCGGATAGTCTCAGCCTGTTAACCGAGCTGAATCGTCAGATTCCACCTGTTCCCGTGCTGGTCTTCACGGCCCAGAGTCATCTGGTGGATCGGTTAGAAGTCGTTCGTCGGCGGGGACAGGCTTTCCTGCAAAAACCGGCATCCCCAGAGCAACTTCTGCAGGCCGTGCTACAGATGCTGCGACAGGGAGATAACTGCACGGCCCACATTATGGTTGTGGATGATGACCCCCAGATTCTGGCCACCCTGCAACTTCTGCTGGAACCCTGGGGGTTGAAAGTGACCACCCTGGAGGATCCCAAATTGTTTTGGGAAGCCTTGGAGGCTGCTCCCCCCGATCTGTTGATTCTGGATGTAGTCATGCCCCACCTGAGTGGGATTGAACTCTGCCAGATCGTCCGCAACGATTCGCGCTGGAATAGCCTGCCCATCCTGTTTTTAACAGCCCATACAGACACGGCGATCGTGAATCAAGTCTTTGCTGCTGGAGCGGATGATTTTGTCAGCAAACCCTTTGCCGGACCAGAACTGGTGGCCCGGATTCTGGGTCGCCTGGAACGCACCCGATTTCTTCGTCGTCTGGCTGATACCGATCCCCTGACTGGGGTGTGGAATCGGCAAAAGTCCAGTCACTTACTGGAGCAATCCCTGAAGCTGGCAGAACAGCACCAGCAGCCTCTGTGTTTTGTGGTTCTAGATCTGGATCATTTGCGTCAAATTAACGATCGCTATGGTCATGGGACTGGGGATGCGGTTTTGCATCAGCTGGGTAAACTGCTGCAACGCTCTTTCCGGGACGAAGATGTGGTCGCCCGTTGGGGAGGAGAAGAATTTATCATTGGGATCTTTGGCCTGAATCGGCAAGATGGCCTGCAACGCTTACTGCAGGTACTAACTGCTTTCCATCGGGAAGAATTTTCGGCCCCCGGTGCTCCCAATGATGCCCTGCAGGAATGTATCAGATTCCGGGCTACTTTCACTGCTGGTGTGGCCCAGTATCCCGAAGATGGTACCGATCTGCGCACCCTTTACCGGGCAGCAGATGCTGCCCTCTGTCGGGCGATAGCGGAGACCAGAGGCAGCGATCGTCTGAGTAAGCACATTGCCCTAGCAAGAAGCGCTGATGCGGATCTGCCTGAAGCCCACCCGACTCCCCTCCGAAAACGATCGTCTGCCTGAAGCCTGCAGTTCCATGAATCATCCCATGCCTGAAAATGAAGCGGCCCGTCTGGCAGTTCTTAACCAGTATCGGATTCTAGATACAGAGCCCGAACCTGTGTTTGATAACCTGGCTCGCCTGGTTGCCGAAGTCTGTGAAGCCAGGATCGGACTGCTTGGGTTTCAGGATGGCCAGCGACTGTGGTGCAAAGCCAGCCTGGGAACTTCCACCCTGGAAGTTCCGCTCACCTCCCCTTTCTGGGTCTATACCCTGGCCCAGGCTGATGTGGTGGTGATTCCCGATGTGCTCGCAGATGAACGGTTCCAGCCCCACTCCCTCAGTTGGCTGGATAGCCACCTCCGATTCTATGCTGGGGTACCCATCACAGTCGCAGGACATCCCCTCGGTCTCCTTTGTGCCCTGGATCAGGCCCCCCATGATCTCCAGCCCCATCAGGTGCAGACCTTGCGTAATCTGGCCCACCAAGTGGCGTTAGAGCTGGATCTGAGGCGTCAATTGCAGGATCTGGTCACCGCAACCACTGCAGGGCGGCAGGTGGAGGAGGCGCTCCGCAAAACCAAGGATGAGACAGAACTTCGGGTGGCAGAACGCACAGCAGAATTAGTCACTGTCAATCGCCGCCTCCAACTGGAGTTGGATGAACGCAAACGGGTGGAAGCCGCCCTGAGAGAATCCCAGGCCCGGTTCGCTGGCATTTTAGAAATTGCGGATGACGCCATTATTTCGGTCGATCGGGCTCAGTGCATCACTCTCTTTAATCGGGGAGCAGAGCGCATCTTTGGGTTCGCTGCGACTGAAGTGCTGGGCCAACCCCTCGACTGCTTATTACCCCCACGTTATGTGCAATCCCATCAACGCCACGTGGCGGAGTTTTCCCATGCCCCCCATCAGGCTCGCCGCATGGGGGAACGGCGGGAAATTTTTGGACGGCGCAAAGATGGCTCTGAGTTCCCGGCAGATGCCTCCATCTCTCGCCTGGACCTGGGTGGTGACCAGATCTTTACAGTGATTCTGCGGGACGTTACCCAACGGAAAGCTGCAGAAGCAGCGATGGAACAACTCAGTCGTCAAAATGAACTACTGCTGAATTCTGTGGGTGAGGGACTTTGCGGCTTGGATCTAGAGGGTCAGATTACCTTTGTGAACCCTGCTGCCGCCAAATTTCTCGACTACGAAATCGATGAATTGATCGGTCGATCGATCTCCATCTTGTTGCCCACCGACCAAACCCAGGATGCCATGGCCCTGGAAGCTTTACCGATTTACACCTCCCTGCGAGCTGGAACCCGACACCAGGCCACCAATGAGCGCTTTCGTCGCCAGGATGGCTCCACGTTTTCGGTGGAATATGTGAGTACCCCAATTCGCACCCAGGACACCATTGTCGGAGCTGTCATCAGCTTTAAGGACATCACAGAACGCCAGATTGTGGAACGGATGAAAGATGAATTTATCTCCGTGGTCAGCCATGAACTGCGGACGCCGCTAACCTCTATCCATGGCTCCCTGGGCATGTTGGCCAGTGGTCTGCTCCAGGCTCAACCGGAAATCAGTCAGCGCCTGCTGCAAATTGCCGTGGATAGTACCGATCGGCTGGTCCGTCTGATTAACGACATCCTCGATATTGAACGGATGGAGTCGGGGAAAGTCACCCTGGAGAAACAAAAGTGTGACACCGCAGATTTAATCACGAGAGCGATCGATACAATGAAGCCCATGGCTGATAAGACCAATATCACACTGTCCGTCTCGGCGACTTCCATAACCCTGTGGGCTGATTCCGATCGCATCATTCAGACCCTTACCAATCTACTGAGCAATGCCATCAAATTCTCCCCCCAGGGCAGTACCGTATGGCTGCAGGTGAGCTGGAGCATGGCTCAGGGGATGGATACCAGGGGCGGGGAGCCTTCCCATGTCCTGTTTACCGTTAAAGATCAGGGGCGGGGGATTCCCGCTGATAAACTGGAAACGGTCTTTGAGCGGTTTCAGCAGGTGGATGCCTCGGACTCCCGCAACCAGGAGGGGACGGGGTTGGGGCTGGCGATCTGCCGCAGTATCATCGAACAGCATGGTGGCCAAATTTGGGTCGAAAGCACCCTCAGACAGGGAAGCACATTCTTCTTTACCTTGCCCGCAGGAGAGGAGGTAACGCATGACGGAAAAACGCATCCTGGTTGTGGATAATGAGCCCTATATCCAGGAGGTTGCCCAGATCTGCTTGCGGACTGTTGCAGGTTGGCAAGTGGTGACGGCCAGTTCTGGTCAGGAGGGGATTACCCGAGCCGCAACCGAGCAGCCCGATGCCATTCTGCTGGATGTGATGATGCCGGATATGGATGGATTGACGACCTTTCAGAAATTGCAGGAAATAGGGTCTACCCGCCATATTCCGGTGATTCTGTTGACGGCTAAAGTGCAGGCGTCCGATCGCCAGCGCTATACCCGGTTAGGGGTGCGGGCGACGATCGCGAAGCCCTTCAACCCCCTGGAACTGGCTGGACAGATTGCCACGGCCCTGGGATGGTCACTTTGAATACGTCTTTACAAATTTTTCCGATTTCCTCACAAGTTCCTCAACATCTTCCGTTAGCCTCAGAGTTAGCCGGTCAGGGGGCTTGGATGGCAGTCAGGAGGGACCGATGGAGACGATTCGGAAAATTAACGATGACCTGTCCATTGCCGGACAGATTGCCCTAGAACAACTGCCTCAACTGGTTGAGGAGGGGGTTCATGCCATTGTGGATCTGCGTTCGCCCCATGAAAAAGGCTTTTCCCTGGATGAACAGCAAAAAGCAGAATTCCTGGGGCTGATCTACATCAACATTCCCTTTGCGATTGACAGCAGTAGCATTGAGGCCGCAACCCGAATTCTGCAACTGATGCAGCAGTTGCCCAGACCCATGCTGGTGCATTGTGACAACGCGATGCGGGCAGCCGCGATCGCGCTGATGTACATCGCGATCCGCCAGGGCGTTGCGCTGGAGAAGGCGTTTGATCAGGCAAAACAATTAGGGCTGTTTGAGATACCTGTCTGACAGGGGCGGATCAGCAAAGGTCCGCCCCTGTTTTTTCTTATGCGAAAAAATCACCCAGGTTCCGCAGGTTGGGCTGCATTGGGCTCACCAATGTAAATGCCCAGACTCTGGGCCGTTTGCACCAGGTAATCTTTGGGGTTAACAGATCGGGGGCTCTGGGCCAGAACTTCTGTCAGGGGCACCGACACGATCGTGCCATTCTGCCAGGCCACCATCAGTCCGGATTTCCCCTGGCTTACCAGATCCACCGCTGCTTTGCCGAAAGCCGCTGCCATCAGACGATCGAGGGCAAAAGGAATGCCTCCTCGCTGAATATGACCCAGCACAGAGACCCGAGTCTCTACTCGACGATCGGTGCGAGCCGTAATCTGGTCAGCAATGTATTGGCCCATACCACAGTTGGCATTGCCCTTGGAAAGACTGACCTGACAACCTGTGGTTCCGGGTAGGGGATCGATCCCTTCCGCCACGACCACGATCGCAAACTTCCGACCCCATTGGTAGCG
Organism: Leptolyngbya sp. 'hensonii'; assembly: GCF_001939115.1. Classification (GTDB taxonomy): domain Bacteria; phylum Cyanobacteriota; class Cyanobacteriia. Next base: position 43,918 of record NZ_MQTZ01000059.1, read on the forward strand.
CAAATCCGTCAGATGGTCACAAATGCCCTCGATCGTGTAGGGAATCTCTGGAATCAGAATCACGTCAGCCCCCCCGGCAATCCCAGCCTGTAAAGCCAGATGGCCTGCTTTCCGACCCATCACCTCCACAATCATCACCCGATCGTGGCTGGCTGCAGTAAAAGTCAACCGATTCAGGGCATCGGTAATGGTATTGACCGCTGTATCAAACCCGATCGCCCGCTCAGTCAACGCCACATCGTTGTCGATCGTTTTGGGGATGCCAACCATTAGCCAGTTCCCTTCCTGGGCCAGGGTATGGAGAATGGATAGGCTACCATCGCCCCCCACGGCAATCAGGGCATCCAGCCCCAGTTCGTGGTACCCCTGGATGATCTGGCTGGCATGGTCCAGGGTATCGCCCCGGTTGATTGTTCCCAAAATAGTTCCCCCCATATTCAACAGGGGATCAATGCCGCGCAAGTCCATGGTGTGCATTCCCAGGACAATGGATTTCCGCTCCATCAGCCCTTCCGTGGCGTAGGGGATGCCCAGAACTTTCCAGCCATAGGTCAGGGTGGCATGGCTGACCACGGCACGAATTACGGCATTCAGGCCGGGACAGTCGCCGCCACTCGTAAGCAGCCCAATTCGCTTCTGCATATTCATTTCCAGTTATGCTGATCCAGAGTCAATAGCCAGGTTTGGGTAGGGTGGTGCGCTTCCAAGCGGGTAAAAATCTCCCCCAATTGGGGCAGGGTAATCAACCCATACTGCCAGAGGACGATCGGCAACGGGCCGGAAACCTGCTCAGCCTGCCGCAGGGCCAACTCAATGGAAGACTTCGGCATGGCCAGCTCTTCCCGCAAAAACGCAATGATCAGGGATTGAGGGTCGGTCTCCATGGCTTTTGCCCACCTGCAAGATGCTTGGCTATACTCTGAGCTTAGGCAAAAACTATGGGGAACTTGTGAAGACAAGGGCTTTGATGGTTCGAATTTCTGACTTCTTCAAGAAGTTAGAGGTCTGGCCTTAGGAACGGGAATTAAATAACCTGGATTTCTTCAGCCCTCACCCCCCTGCCCCCTCTCCCAAATTTGGGAGAGGGGGCAGGGGGGTGAGGGCAATCAGGAGTTTGACACTTTATTTAATTCTCATTCCTTAGAGCGTTTTCACCGGCCTACTTTTTTAAAAACTGAACCGGTAAACGATCGCCCACCTTCAACCCCAGTTCCTGGGTTCGACCTGCCCGCAATTCGATCACCTGATCAATCTCCAAGTTCCTATCCGGCCCATAGGCAGGGCAAGGGTCTGCTTGACAAGGAGGAACATTCTGGGAAATGAACTGCACCCGGCCCTGCCTGAGAAACACCATATCTAGCGGAATCAGGGTATTCTTCATCCAGAAACTCACGGAACGGGGGGGGTGGAACGGAAACAGCATGCCCCGGTTATCGGCCAGGGTGGTGCGAAACATTAAGCCGGTGGCCTGCTCTTGAAAAGTTCGGGCCACTTCCAGATCAATCGTCTGACCAGCGATCGTGATTCTAGCCGTAATCGGGAGAGACTGCCCCTGGTTCAGAGTGATTTCCTGGGCTGGACTGGGTGCAGGTGAGGTTGAACTTTCCGATCCTGGGGGACTTTCGACCCCAGAGGTTGGAGCCGAACAGGCTACGAGCAACGCCACTAACCCGGCAGAAAAAACTTGCAGCATACCCCTTCTCCTTAAGGCTCTCATTCTCCCCTCTCTGGTAAAGGGCGGATTCCATAACCGCCCCATCCATTATGCCTCAGGCTTCCCGCAACACATACCCGACCCCCCGCACTGTCTGGATCAAGCGTTTTTCACCTTCGTTTTCTACCTTCAAGCGCAGGTATCGAATGTACACTTCAATCACATTCGATTCCCCCATAAAGTCGTAACCCCAGACATTCTCCAGAATTTGCTCCCGAGTCATGACTTCTCGGGGATGTTCCATGAGATACAGCAATTTCCAGCCTAGTGAGGCGTATTTGATAGAATGATTTGTATGTTTACTTCATGCTCAATCAAGTGCAACCATACTCACTAGATCTTAGACAGAAAATTGTTGATGCATATCTTGAAGGGAATACGTCGCAACGTCAAATCGCTATACAATTTCGAGTTGCTTATAGTTTCGTGCGAAAGTTAATCAAACAACATCGGGAAACAGGTGAGATTGTCCCCAAACAACGAACTGTGCAAACACCGACCAAACTAAGTGTTGAGCAACTGGAGATTTTAGAGACGATTGTTGAATCGAATAACGACGCGACGTTGGCAGAGTTATGTAACTTGTTAGAACAGAGGGTCGGTGTCCGAGTTGGCGTTTCGACAATGTTTCGAATGCTAGAGAAGCTGAACTTAACGCTTAAAAAAAACTCTGCATCCCGACGAAAAGGAAACTGAGCGAGTGCAAACTAAACGAGTCGAATTTTGGCAACTGGTTCGAGGATTTCTAGCTCAAAATCTAATCTTCATTGATGAATCAGGAGTGGACTTAGCCTTGACCCGACTCTGGGCGCGTGCACCGAAAGGCAGACGAGCACATGGCAAGCGTCCAAGCCAGCGAGGGAAACGAGTCTCGATTCTAGGGGCGATTAGTCTGCGGGAGGTCGTGACTTACTGCAATCTCATGGGGTCAACTGATGGACTGACCTTTGAAGCCTTTATTTCCCAGAAACTTGTGCCTAAGTTATGGAAAGGTGCCTGTGTCATCCTGGATAACTGCTCTATTCATCTGGGTGAAGACGTTAGAAAGTTGATTGAGGATGCAGGAGCCAAGCTAATTTTCCTACCCCCTTACTCACCAGACTTTTCGCCTATCGAGAATTGCTTTTCAAAGATTAAGAGCATTCTGCGTTCGATTAAGGCACGCAGTTATCCAGAACTTGCCAAAGCTATTGATGAAGCTTTCTCCCAGGTGTCATCGAGCGACTTAAGGAACTGGTTCTCTCATTGCTGTTACTGTGCCTCACCAGCATAAAAAACGCTGTATAATGAAATGTTCCTACACTTAAAGCTATCGGTTTACATTCAGCTTATATGACTATTTTTGACCGTTCCAAACATGTGTACGTTTCTCCTGACTTTGACGAAGTCGTAAAAGATACGATACGCTTTTTTAACGGTACACCTGTACATCCAATTCCCGTTCCAAAGCGTTTTCATGGAACAGGAATTTATGCGCTATATTGCATTGCAAAATCTGGCATATATTCAAGATTTAATTTGGTCAATAGAACTGCATTCCACATGCCTATTTACGTTGGGAAAGCAGTTCCGAAAGGTTGGCGTCAAGCTAGACAGCTAATACCCGTAAATACCCAAAGCTACGAGCTAAACAATCGAATTAACGAACATAGCCACAGCATAGATCTAGCAGAAAACTTAGATAGATCTGATTTTTTCTGCCGCTTCATGATTCTCGAAGGCAAAGAGAGTGATTTAATTGGTACTGTAGAAGCTGCACTTATTAGAAAATACCAACCGATTTGGAACACTCTGATCGATGGATTCGGCAATCATGATCCCGGAAAAGGCAGATACGCGCAAGCTAAATCAGATTGGGATGTTTGTCATCCAGGGCGACCCTGGGCTATAAAATGTCAAGGGGTTCACGGTACTAAAGAAGAGCTACTTCAAAGCATTGAAAATTTCATGGCTAGATTGAGTGGAGAAGATGCCTAGACTGTCTTGCTTAGAGCTGTTTACAGGTGCAGGAGGACTAGCCAAAGGCTTAGAGATGGCTGGAATTCAGCACAAAGCCTTTGTTGAAATAAATAATGATGCTTGTCTAACATTGGCTTACAATTACGGCGATCAGTTTATCCACAATACAGATATCCGTACATTTCAATTTGATCAGTTTGGGCATGTCAATATAATCTCAGGCGGTCCTCCATGCCAGCCATTTTCAATGGGAGGAAAGCATAAGGGAAATGCAGATCAACGAGATATGTTTCCTTATGCCTGTAAGGCGATAAGTGTTTGTACGCCCAAAGCCTTTATTTTTGAGAACGTTAAGGGCATTTTACGCAAATCATTTAGCAACTATTTCGAGTACATAATATTAAGGCTAAGATATCCTGAGGTTTCTCTTAGAGATTCAGAATGCTGGAAAGATCATTTAGCAAGACTCGAAAAAATTCATACTTCAGGAAAGTATAAAGGGGTCAAATACAATGTTGTTTTTCGTTTACTAGATGCTGCAAATTATGGGATTCCCCAACGTCGTGAACGAGTTTTTATTGTTGGAATCAGAGAGGATTTGAATATAGAGTGGTCTTTCCCTCAAGAATCCCATTCTTTTGATTCCTTGCTATGGTCACAGTTTGTCAGTTTTAATTACTGGGAAAGACATGGAGTTAAACCATCAGGATTTGATTGTCTAGATAAAAGGACTCAACAGCGGATTGAGCAATTGATGCAGCAGCCTACTTTGTTTTCTCCTCCCTTAAAGCCATGGAAAACAGTTCGAGATCAAATTGGAGAACTACCAGAACCTGATACTGACGGTAGTTTTGATACTGAGCATATTTTAAGGGAAGGTGCCAGATCGTATCCTGGTCATACTGGAAGCTATATAGATATGCCGTCCAAAACCCTCAAAGCAGGAGATCACGGTGTCCCTGGAGGGGAAAATATGATTCGATATCAGGATGGTCGAATACGTTATTACACTACATTTGAAGCTAAACGAATTCAAACCTTTCCTAATAATTATAGGATTTTGGGGTCATGGACAGAATCTATGAGGCAAATTGGTAATGCGGTGCCAGTAGAGCTAAGTTATTGCATAGCGAGTTCTTTGTCCCAGGCTATAAGCTGTGAGTCTTAGACAGCTAACACTGCGTTGGTGCGGACGGTAAAGAGGTTATCGGTGAGAATTAGAGGTTATCTGCCGCCGCACAACTTTGACGTTAGCTGGCTTCGTTTTTGGGCTGGGACGGTACAGCGAGGTTATTGGTTAGAAGTGGGTGTTAAACTTGACTCAGAAACCCTAGGAGAGCGATCGCTGTGGCTTCTATCACAATTGATCTTTCAGACAGCCAATTCCAAAAGTTACAAGATTTAGCAAGAGTGCATGGCATTGCGACTGAAGTGCTTTTGAAGGCAAGCCTGGAGGATTGGCTAAATGTACAAAAAGGCGATTTTGTTAATGCAGCCGATTATGTGTTGAGGAAAAACACTGAACTATATAGGCGTTTGGCATGATTCGCTATTTGACCCTAATTGAGGTACTAGAGCTACATCGCAAAATTCTTGCACAATCCGGTGGAGCATTGGGTATCCGAGATATGGGTTTGTTGGAATCAGCGATTGCCCAACCTCGAATGTCGTTTGGCGGAGAGGATCTGTATCCAAGTTTGCTGGAGAAAGCAGCAGCGTTAGGGTTTTCGATCATCATGAATCATCCATTTGTAGATGGAAATAAACGTACAGGTCATGCTGCGACAGAGACTTTTCTTGTTTTGAATGGGTTAGAAATTAACGCCTCTGTGGATGAACAAGAGCGTATGGTGTTGGCGATCGCATCAGGCAAACAAGAACGTCAGGTATTTATAGAATGGTTACAGCAGAACACAGCCGCCAGCTAATCGGGTCGAGGAGAGCATTTAACTCTCCCCTCCCACACCACCTGCCATGCGGCTCCGCAACAGGCGGTTCATGAAGACGCGCAAACAACATTAATGGCTAAACATAGCCTTGAGCTTGCATCCAAAGGTTGCGAATTGAAAGCAATCCCTGTTGCTCCAACCACTCGTTAGTCATTCCCGTTTGTGTCGCCAACGTCTTTGACAAACGCCAGTAGCCTTTGCGACTAATGCCTGTCAAAATCGCTTGCCGTTTACTGG
>NZ_MQTZ01000060.1 GCF_001939115.1 Leptolyngbya sp. 'hensonii'
GGCGTAGCTTGCTTCTGCGGTAGCAGTAGGGCTGTTCGCGCCAGCGTTGCGAAGCAATACTTCAAAGAGCAGGGAGGAGCCGCAAAGCTCGACGGGCGATGAACCCGGATGGGGGAGCCAGCAGTCGGCGCTTAATTGCACAGCCAGCCCTGGACATCAATTCTCTGGAATTGAACCGTCTAAACCCCTTTGGAGAAACGCCCCTTGCGGACCCGCATGAGGGGTGTTGTGGGGACGGGGAGGGAAAACCTCCCTGTTACCCGATTAGACTGCGGCAGATTGCTTTAAGGCATGCATGAGCATGGTGCGTTCCAAAAATCTATCGGCAAGGTAGAAGGAGTTGCAGGAGGGAACGCACCCTACAAGATCGGCGATCGCACTTATAATAGATTGACGAATCGCAGCTTTAAATGTATCGGGTTATACAGAATTCCGAACTCTCTTGACCTAACTGCCGACAGGAACCCTCATGAGACAAAACCCTATTACACTCACTCGCTCTGTATTGCTATGGACGGCACTTGGCATTATCTGCGGTTTATTTGCTGCAATGTATTGGGTAGTACTGATCCATTTGATGCGAGGATTTGAACACGTTGACGGGCTTTCTCTGCTGATTGTTATGCCAGCGGTTGGTTTACTGATTGGCTTCGTGATTCATTGGTTAGGAAATCCTGGCGAAATTGGTTTAATCATCGATAACATTCACCTAAATGGTGGGCGATTAGCCATGCGCGAGAATCCTTCTATGATTCTGTCATCGCTCATCAGCATTGCGAGTGGTGGCAGCGCAGGCCCAGAAGCTCCGATGGTGCAGGTTACAGGTTCAATAGGTACATGGTTGGCCGACCGATTTCGATTACGCGGAGACGCTCTACGAACGCTGAGCATTGCGGGTATGGCATCAGGGTTTACTGTTTTATTTGGTGCTCCGTTAGGGGGTGCATTTTTTGCTCTAGAAATTCTCCATCATCAACGTGTCGTCATGTACGCTGAAGCTATCTTGCCTGCTGTGGTAGCAAGTTGTGCAGGGTACACCATTTTTGTAGCCATTACAAAGTTGGGCATTGGCCCAATCTGGCATCTTCCTCAATACAGTGTCACAAACCTTTTTGATTTTTCCGAAGCTATTATCTATGGAATGATAGGTGCGATCGCAGGTTGGCTCTTTATTACAATATTTCGGAGTTGTGAGCGCTTATTTGGGTTACTACCCAACCGCATTTACTGGAGAACAACCGTTGCAGGGTTAGGGTTAGGGTGCTTGGCTGTTCTATTTCCCATGACTCGCTTCTTTGGCGAACATCAACTTGAAACGATTCTTGAGAAGAACTTTACGCTTTCGTTCTTGATCATTTTGGCGATCGCTAAAATGCTTGCAATTAGCCTAACGGTTACAGGGGGGTGGCGCGGAGGAATCATCATTCCCCTCTTTTTTACAGGAGCGTGTTTGGGAAAAGTGGTGTCTATGTCCCACGTTGGAGTCAATGAAACCTTAGCTATGATTTGTGTAATGGCAGCTCTCAACTCAACTGTGACAAGAACTCCAATTAGCACAACTCTGCTACTTGCTAAGTTAACAGGATTTAATACATTTACCCCTATTCTCTTTGCAAGTATAGTAGGCTTTTTTCTGGCTCCTCGATATCCCTTTATTGCCTCACAGCTAACCACTAAATGAGAAACCCTGTATAACTCTTTGGACCCATTGCAAATAATTTTTATGCCGGTCTAACGGGTCTGTTGAGCGGCTGTCATTAACTTTTGCCATAACACCGATCAACTTTGTCAGTCCGCTCCAACAGATTTGTTCTACTGCTGGCGCTTATGAGTAAAATTGCTCGTACTCGTCATGATCACCGATCCAAAACCATGTCACCGTGTCACCTTCCAAGATTCCAAGAGCACGATGGCTTCGTGTCACTCGCACAGACCAAATGCCCTCCTCGCTGTTAATGCACTTGAAATGCAACGATGGATGAAATGGGTTCTCAGCCCACAAACGGTATGCTTTTCGCGCCCCTGCCCTCACGGAACTGCTTAATTCTCGATACCTCAACCAAAAAGAAGGTAGCGTCGCAGACTTCATAGTTGCTCATAGTCCATCGGCACCGATTGCCCTGCTGCAATTTCTTGCTTCGCTTTCCGGGCTGCCGCAACTAGATTACCCTGTGTTCGTTGAAATGAGGCATCCCAACGCTTTTCATCTTCTAAATCCGCAATGTAGTCTCGGATGTGTTCTACAACTTTTTCCTGCAACTCATCGGGCAAGGATTCGACCATCTTCACGATCGTGGCAATAGCAGCAGCAGACATAGATTCCTCAAGAATAATAGTTTGCCACTTCTATTTTACAATCTGGCATTCACCAGCCATGATGAGGTTAGACCATGATCCCGGTTCTCTGGTTCTGATTCAACACTTGCTGTTCAACAACTTGAACTCAGAGGCTACCAAAACCCTTGAACGAAGCAGTAGAACAATTTATTGTACAGAGTATTTCTGTAGATCCATCCGTATTGGGTGAATCAACGAATGCTTTGCTGTGTATCCACCCCAGATAGGCTGGATCTACAGTAGAACTGCTGTGTATCTGCCTTGATTGGGGTGGATCTACAGCAAAGCTCAGCATATTTTTCATACTTCTATGTCGGGGAAATAAATTCAAGCTATTTCCGAGCCTGAGCACCATGGCCCTCAAAGACTCAATGGAACAGCCCGGAAGGCCCGATCGTTCCCCCTCGCAATGCCCTCCCAGACCCATGCGCTGCTGGCTGCAAAAGCCCGATCGTCCTCAACACCGATCGCATGCCGCCTGCAACAGCACGCCTGCATCGGGTGCGGGGAAATGGGAGCACGATCGCACTCTTCCCCACAGTCGATAGTAATGCAATGGATGACGCTGCATTCAAACTGTCAGTCAATGCATTTGAATGTGCTCTATGAACAATGCTTCAAGCATAGAGCACATTCAAATGTGCGGTTCATGCATTCGAATATGCTCTATAGACAATGCTTCGATCATCGAAAACATTCGAATGTGAAGTGCATGCATTCGAAGGCGATCGCTCGACAATCCCGCTGCAAAGCGTACAATTCATCGAGAGCATCCCAGTTTTGCAAGGTTGCCCACCCAAGGGGAAGCCGCTGCGCGTCTACATCCCCCAGCCCCTTCTCCCAAAGAGGGAGAAGGGGAGCCAGATTCAAAGTCCCTCTCTCGTTCTGGGAGAGGGATTTAGGGAGAGGGCTACAAAAGTGGGATGCACTCCAATTCATCATGGACACTTTGCCATCTCAAGGAGCAAGACTCACCCTGAAACTTGCAACACTGAAAGGCATCCACAACGATCGTTCAGGCCATTAAACAGCCAGAAATCTCTGAATCACTTCATTGCTTAGTTCACGGGTTGGGCCTGATGCTACGATGCCGCCCTTCTGCATGGCATAGTACCAGTCGGCCTGGCGGACAAAGTGAAGATGCTGTTCCACCAGTAGGACGGAGACACCCGTGGTTTCGACAATCCGCCGCACGGCAGCTTCGATCTCCAGAATGATCGAGGGCTGAATTCCTTCCGTGGGTTCATCCAGCACCAGTAAGCGGGGTTGACCCATGAGGGCGCGGGCGATCGCCAGTTGCTGCTGTTGTCCGCCGCTCAGATCACCGCCCATGCGGGATAGCATCGTCTTCAACACTGGAAACAATTCGAAGATCTCTTCCGGAATCTGCTGGGTTTTGGACCGTTTGGTCAGAGCTTCCAGGCCCAGGATCAAATTTTCCTTGACCGTGAGCCGGGGAATGACATCCCGGCCCTGGGGCACATAGCCAATTCCCAGACGCGCCCGTTGGTCAGGGGTTTTGCGATTGATCTCCTGTCCGGCCAGACAAACTGTTCCCAAGCGGGGAGAGAGCAGACCCATGACAGTCTTTAAGAGGGTCGTTTTGCCAACCCCATTGCGACCGATCAGGCAAACCATCTTGCCTGGTAGAACGTTCATGTCTACGTTCCGCAAAATATGACTTTCGCCATAATACACATTCAAATTATTGATCTGCAGGAGCGGCATCGGCGGGTCTGAGATCGCGGGGGGCATCAGGGAATCATTCACGTGAACCATAATCTTTCCTAAGAGTTATTTTCCCATTACTTTAATGACTGGCTTCGGCTTCCAATCGACTGACCGCTTCACCAGGCAAATCCAACAGGGTCAACAGGGTCTGGTAAGCAGAGGATTCTGACTCATTCACCAAAGCTCCATTGCCAGCACGGCTACTGGCACGAATCACCTGATAAGCCAGTTTCAAAACCATCTCCCGTTCCGCCACCGTCTGCAATTGTGGGACCAGATCCTCAATGGAAGCACTTTGCAGGAGATAATCCCGTAACTCATGCTGCAACTGCTCTTGCTCATCCCGATCGTGGGCAAACTGGTAACTGAGGTGCTGGAGCAGCAGGGTTTCTTCTTCAGGAGCCAGATCGCCATCCGCCCAGGCCATAGCTGCGACAATATGCAGGATCTTCATCTGCTGGGCCGAAATTGAGGATTGTTGACCCAGATATACTTCAATCACCCTGGGGTCATTCTGGACCTCATCCATACTGCCTTCACAGAGCACAGATCCCTGATGCAAGACGGTGACCTTGCGGGCAATCTGGCGAACAAATTCCATGTCATGTTCAATTACCATGATGGAATGGCTCTCCGCCAAGGCCAGCAGCAGTTCTCCCACCTGTTCAGTTTCTTCATCGGTCAGACCGGCGACTGGCTCATCCACCAGCAGGAGATCGGGAGACTGGGCCACCAGCATGCCAATTTCTAGCCGTTGTTTTTCCCCATGGGAGAGTAGCTCCGCCGGAATATCTGCCTTGAGGGATAGGCCGATCGTCTCCAACAGACCAGATACCGTGCGCCGTTCTCCAGCGGACGATCGACCGAACAGGGCGGCAAAGACGTTCTTCTCACGGGCACAGGAGAGTTCCAGGTTTTCCCGAGGCGTCAGCTTCAGATACACTCTGGGAGTCTGAAACTTGCGGCCAATCCCCATACGGGCAATCTGATGTTCCGAGTAAGCCCGCAGATTACGCCCTTTGAACAGAACCTGCCCTGTGGAGGGCTTGGTCTTGCCCGTGATTACATCCATGAAGGTGGTTTTACCAGCCCCATTCGGTCCAATCACGACGCGCAGTTCTCCCACATCCATGTTGAAACTGAGGTTATTGATGGCCTTAAAGCCATCAAAACTAACTGTCAGATTCTCGATTTCCAAGATTTTTCCGCTCATACTCCACTTCCGGATCAGTTTCAAGGCTGGGATAAGTAATCAGGGCTGGCCGACGGCCCAAGAGCGATCGCAGCAAGAGGATACCATCGGTTCGCATCCAACCCAGTAACCCACTGGGCAGTACCGTCACAACCAGCAAGAACAGGGCTCCCTGGAAAAACAGCCAGAAAGCTGGAAACTGTTCGCTCAGCAGGGTTTTAGCAAAGTTGACAACCAGGGCACCCAAAATTGCCCCCAGCAGTGAACCCCGTCCACCGACAGCGACCCAGATCACCATCTCGATCGAGAAGGCCACATCCATCGCTTTGGGGGTAATGATCCCCGATTGAACCGTGTACAGGGCTCCCGAAATTCCAGCCAGAGCTGCGGAAACGGCAAACACAAACACCTTGTACCAGGTTGGGTTATAGCCGGAGAAGCGCACCCTGGGCTCGTCATCCCGAATGGCGACCAGCATCCGGCCCATGCGTCCACTGGTGAGCCAGCGACAGAGGGCATAGGCTCCCATCAGGAAAAGAATGCTGAGGGCATAGAACATCGTCTGAATCTTCGGATCACTCACCTGGATCCCAAACAGCAGCGAAGTATCCGTCTTCAGGCCATTGGTTCCGTTAATCAGCTTCTGCTGCCCATTGAAAAAGTTGAAGAATACGATCAGAGCCGCCTGGGTCAGGATGGAGAAATAAACACCGCGAATCCGATTACGGAAAACCAGATAGCCAATCAACCCGGCCACGATCGTCGGAACCACTACGATCGCCACCAGGGTGAAAGGAAAGGAGTAAAACGGCTGCCAGAACAGGGGCAATTGATTCACTCCGTATAGGGTGAAGAACTCTGGGATCTGACCAGTCGGAAGCTGGAGTTGCAGATACATGGCCAGGGCATAGCCCCCCAGGGCGAAGAAAATGCCATGCCCCAAGCTCAGAAGCCCGGTATAGCCCCAAATCAAATCAATACCCAGAGCCACGATCGCCAGGGACATATACCGTCCCAACTGGTTGACCCGCACCGTCTGACCTATCCCATTCAAAATCGGCGGAATCACCAGTAGGAGCACCAGGGCAAGGGCAATGACAATCCCTGCTTCTAGCAGCAGATATCGCTTTTTTCGGCCCCCCAATGAGGCTGGGGCTTCGGTTTTGGGTTCTATCGTTTCTACCGTCATGAAAACCCCCTAAGCATCTACCGTGCGTCCCTTCTGCGGGAACAGACCGGCAGGGCGGAACTGAAGAAAGACCACAATCAGGGCGAAGACCAGAACCTTCGCCATACTGGAGGTGGCAAAGAAATCAAAAATAGCAGTGAGATCAGCACTGAAGCTGACCAGAGGCTTAAAGGCGTTAGAACTGATGACAAAATTAACCAGGCCAATGGCGGTAGCGGCAACGATGCTACCCACCAACTTGCCCACACCCCCCACGACGACCACCATAAATGTGTCTACGATGTAGGCCTGTCCTGTATTCGGACTGACCGAACCCAGGAGACTCACCGCACAACCCGCAATACCGGCCAGCCCTGACCCGATCGCAAAGGTGAGAGCATCTACCGTCTTGGTGGGAATCCCCAGACAGGAACTCATCTCCCGGTTCTGGGTCACAGCCCGAATTCGCAATCCCCAGGCGGTCTGGTTCAGAAACCAGTAGATACCCAGCACACAGGCGATCGTCAACACAATGATAAACAGACGGGTGTAGGGCAACTGATAGGTCCCGACAATTAACCCGCTCCGCAGCCATTTTGGAGCAGTGACATCCACCCCCTGCGTTCCAAACCAGGGCTTGGTTGCAGCCAGTTTGTAGGTCGCCCCCAGAATGTTAGAGACGGTGATAGCAATGCCTGAACTGATCACAAACATCAGGGTGGCTAACCCGTTACGCCAACGGGCCAGATCAGCCCGTCGATCGATCGCCCAAAGGGAGCCAAAAAAGAATAGACAAAACAGCACAATACCGGCAACGAGCTGCCAGCTAACGCTGCGAACAAACTGTTGCAGAATCAGACTTACCCCCCAGGTTGCCAGCAGGGTTTCCAGAGGCCGCCCATAGAGGTAGCGGACCACGCCTCGCTCCAGCAGCAACCCCAGCAGGGCAGTCACAATGAAGGCTGCGATCAATGCCAGGAAGATATACAGATCTGCGAAGGCCGTCTTCTTCAGCGCATTCTGCACCACAAAGGTTGTGTAAGCGCCCAGCATCATGAGTTCGCCATGGGCCATGTTGATGACCCCCATGAGCCCGAAGACGATCGCCAGTCCCAAGGCCGAGAGGAGTAGCACTGAGGCAATACTCAGCCCACCGAATAACGGTTCCAGAAGTCCTTCAAACAACGATTTTCTCCCTAACACAATGAATAGATTTTGGATTCTGAACCTACTCCAGGTCTGTAGCCCAAAATCCAAAATCTATCTAAAATTTGTCATTGGTCATGAGTCATTTGGACTGACTTGATCGTTGGGTTATCAATCAAGAATTCGGGTCCCAATCCTCATGCTCCAAATAACTAATGACTAATAACTAGACCTTATACTTGCCGCCTTTCTTCGAATCGGACCAGTCGCAGGCGTAGCCCTTGGTTTCAGTAACGTACTGGTTCCAGGGGATTGGCTTCACGGCTTCTTTGGTCTCAAACACCACATCGAAGAGACCATCTTCCCGCACCTGACCGATGCGGACGAACTTGGAAATATGGTGGTTAGCATTCATCGTGATTTTACCTTCCGGAGCGTCGAAGGTCTGGCCATAGGCAGCTGCTCTAACCTTTTCCAGATCATCAGCAGTGCCTGCCTTCTCAACCGCTTGTTTCCACAGGTAGACCATAATGTAAGCGGCTTCCATCGGATCGTTCACCACCCGATCAGCCCCGTACTTGGCCTTGAAAGCTTCCACGAACTTCTTACTGGCAGGAGTATTCACAGTCTGGAAGTAGTTCCAGGCTGCGTAATGGCCTTTCAGGTATTCCACCCCGATCGCCTTCACCTCTTCTTCTGCGATACTGACGGACATGGAGGGATACTTATCTGGACCCAGACCAGCACCCTGCAACTGCTTGAAGAAAGCTACGTTGCTGTCCCCGTTTAAGCTGTTGTAGATCACGCCGCCATCGGGCATGGCTGCTTTGATCTTGGAAATAATTGGGGTCACTTCGGTGTTGCCCAGGGGAATGTAGTCTTCACCCACAACCTTGCCCCCTTTCGCCGCCAGTTGGGCTTTGATGATGGTGTTGGCGGTACGGGGGAAGACATAGTCTGAACCCACGAGGAAGAAAGGCTTACCCTTGTATTTCTCCAGTAACCAATCGATCGAGGGCTCAATTTGCTGGTTGGGTGCTGCTCCCGTGTAGAAAATATTCTTGGAGCATTCCTGGCCTTCGTATTGCACCGGATACCAGAGCATGTGGTTCTTGGATTCGAAGGTCGGCAGCACAGCCTTGCGGCTGGCGGAAGTCCAGCAACCAAAGATGGTGACCACCTTGTCCTGATCGATCAGCTTCTTCGCTTTATCGTTAAAGGTGGGCCAATCGGATGCCCCGTCTTCCTTGACAAATTCGATCTGCTTGCCTAAGACACCGCCTGCTTTGTTGATTTCTTCGATCGCCAGTTCTTCAGCATCAACAACACTCTTCTCACTGATTGCCATCGTGCCACTCAGGGAGTGGAGAATACCAACCTTAATGCCGCCACCACTGGCTGCCGGAGATGCCGAGGGAGAAGTGGTTGGGGACGCCGGACTCTCGGTCGTGGTGGGAGTCGGAGGTGTGCATGCTTTCAGCAGAATGCTGGTTCCTAACGTAGCGGAGCCGTAGAGCAAAAATTTACGCCGCCCAAATTGCCTTGACATGGGGTTGTTCTCTCCTCACAAAATAAGCGATATCACTTAAGGACTACACAATAAGGTGAGGTACCTGAGATTGATATTTTGTATCCAAGATTACAAAACCCCATCTTGCTGCAAATAAATTCATTGGACAGGTAAGATTTTTACCCCTTTGTACGGATGTCAGCCCCGCAAGTAGGCTTGCAATCGGCTGTCACCTGCATTGTGCTACTGGACATTCCTGTCTAGTGAGGCCACTAGACAGGAATGGATACCACAGGTGCAGTGGTCCCCATGATTAACACACTGAGGATTGGCGATTTCTGTATATCCCTATTGCACCAGGAGTTTGCCTCTCATCCCGGCTTCCGTATGGCCCGGAATTGGGCAACGCACCTCGTACTGACCGGCCTTGAGGGGAATAAAAACCCATTCGGCGATGGCTGCAGGTTTTAGCTCCAGCTCATGGATGGCCCCCTTAACCTCCACCCGGCCTGCTTCTACTTTCTGGGTCCAGATGCCATCGGCAAAGTCTTTGGCCGTGAAGTAGTGTTTCTGAGGGCTGGGATTGCTCAGAATCAGTTTGTAGCGTTTGCCCGTCTGAAATTCCAGATAATCAGGCCCAAATTTCAACTCATTGGCCTCATTGCCCAGGCTAACTGTGACCTCGATCGGAGCCTGTTTGAGAGGATCGGCAGGAGCAGCCATGACTGGGGGGATAGCAAGACCGAGCCATATCAGCAGTCCTAACAGGACGCACAGAACTCTCACGATCGGGTGGGTTTGCATCAAGTTCTCCCTTACAGTCTTGATTGAGCAACTGATTGAAGCCGGGACAGAGGAAGACCACATGCACGAGGCAGAATTTAGGAATCAGGCATCGGCCTCTTCTCTGGCTTTATTCTCTGCCATCCCCCCTGGAGATCTCTCCTTATGTACAGAATCTCATAGAAATTGGGTTCCAAGGAGCGAACTTGCATTAAATCCCCACTTGGGAGGGGTAGCCCGCAGGGCTGGGGGAGTTCAGTGGGCCAGAAACCCTCTGCCACCTGTCTCCCGGCTTCTGACTCCCACGATATCGACCCTGGGTGCAGTCGATCGCTCCTACTTGGAAGCGGCGGATACCGGACCGGCGGTCACAATCACCAGTCGATCGGGATGAATTAACTCCTTGATCGCCTGATTCACCTGGACCGGTGTGATGGCATCCACCTTAGCCGGAAACTGGCGCAGCTCATCCAGGCTCAGCCCATAGACCTGATTCATCAGGATGACTTCCGTCAGATTATCGGGATCGGCCAGATCGACTGGGTAGCTGTTGGTGAGAGCCCGTTTGGCAGTTGTCACCTCATCCGGAGTCACACCCACGTCTCGCAACTGTTCTAGAAGTTTGACTGTGGCCACGATCGCCCGCTGGGCATCTTCTGGAGCCGTTTGCATCTGGATCAGGAAAGGCCCCTTCTGCTGACCAGCGGCAAAGAAGCTGTAGATGCCATAGGTCAAGCCCTGGCGATCGCGAATCTCCGTTCCCAACCGGCTGGATAGGGTACTCCCGCCAAGGATTTCATTCAAAACCAGAGACGGATAGTAGAGAGGATCGCGTCGGTTAATCCCCTGGTAGCCCAGGAGCGTAACCGATTGCGTTTTCCCAGGCATGTCTGGGGTTAACCGGACAGGACTCTTGGGCAGGCTCACCGAGGGATAGGTGACCGCTGGGGGAGCCCCAGCCGTTTTCCAGAGGCCCAGTTCTCGCTGCAGCAATTGCTTCACAGTCGCTGGATCAAAACTGCCCACCAGAGCGAGCACTGTAGCATCTGGCCGATAATGCTCCTGGTAGAAACGCACCATCCCATCCCGGGTAATCCCTTTCAAACTGGCTTCTGTGGGAAAGGTGTGGAACGGATGATTATTCGGATAGACCGTTTGTTGGAAGACCCGTCTGCCCAGGCGAGCCGGATTATCCAGTTCCAGCTTTAACCCGGTCAGAGCTCGCTGCCGACTCAATTCCAGTTCCTGGGCTGGGAAACTGGCATTCTGCACCACATCTGCCAGGGTACTGATTAGAATTGGCAAATCACCATCCAGGGCAATGCCACCCACGCTAACACCTTCCCGGTTGGCACTAAAGCCCAGACGGGCCCCCTGGTTTTCCAGCGTCTGCGCCAGGGTCAGGGCATCCTTCGTGCGGGTTCCATTCATCAGGTTACCCGCAGTTAAGCTGGCCAGACCGGCTGATTCGGGGGTGTCAAATTCTGCCCCAGCTCGAATATATCCGCTCAGGGTGACAGTGGGGGTGCTGCGATCGGGCAACAGTAACACCTTTAACCCGTTAGGCAAAGTAAATGACTGGGGCAGGGCCTGTGTCGATTTCACGGCGTCAGCATTGGCGGGGGGCAGGTATTTTGCCACTTCTGCCGGATCAACCGGTTGACCAGGACTGAAATTCTCCGTTATCGGAACTGCACCAGAGGACCCTACACCAGGGTTACCCGCTTGCTGCAAGGGTTCAAAATAACCCACCGTTCTCTGGATAGGTTGCAAATAAGTTTTGGCAACACGCTGCACATCAGCGCTCGTGACCTGCTTCACCGCAGCCAGAATTTTATCGGTATAGCGATAGTCACCGGTACTGATCTGGTCGTTGCCCAGTTGAAACGCCTGACTGGTGATATCCCGATTCTGGAGGATGGTAGAAGCCAGCAGTTGAGCTTTGGCTCGATTCAGTTCTGCCTCAGTGATGCCCTTTTCCTGCAGGGTTGAGATTGTCTGGAGAAAAACCTGATCAATCTTCTCTAAGGATTGCCCGCTCACAGCCGTGGCATACAGGGTATACCATCCCCCTGCAATCAGATTGGCTGTATATCCACCTGTCGCGCTGGTCAGCCCTGTTTCAATCAGAGCCTGGTACAGTCGGGAACTCCGGCCTTCCGTCAGAACCAGATCCATAACCTGAAGGGCAGGAATGTCGGGGTGGGCCACTGTTGGCAGGGGATACACCATCTGGATCAGGGGAGCACTGCCCCGTTCCCGCAGGACGATCGGCGTAGTTGGTTTCGTCTGTGCCGGAACGGTTGCCTGAGTCGAAGCCAGGTCTTTCCGCTCCCCTGGAGAACGGCCTGCAATCTGACCAAAGCTCTCTCTCACCCGCTTCAAGGTCGGTTCAGTCTGAAAATCCCCCACAATCACCAGCACGGCATTATCCGGATGATAGTAGGTGCGGTAGTAGGCGCGGACCTGCTCTACAGTAAATTGCTCCACATCGGCCTTGGTGCCCCCGATCGGTAACCCGTAGGAACTATCTGGAAAAGCAGTGCGTAACACCGTCCGGCGCAGGCGATAGTCAGGACTATTCTCATAGCCTTGCAACTCAGAAATGACGACTCGCTTTTCACTGGTCAGTTGATCGGCATCAATGATGGAATTCTGCATCCGATCGGCTTCCAGAACCAGGAGCGCGTCCAGTTTATCCCGGCGGACGGTACCAAAGTAGGCAGTCTGATCGTAACTGGTAAAGGCATTGGAGGAACTACC
This sequence comes from Leptolyngbya sp. 'hensonii', assembly GCF_001939115.1. Lineage (GTDB taxonomy): Bacteria > Cyanobacteriota > Cyanobacteriia. The sequence goes on from NZ_MQTZ01000060.1 coordinate 12,631, forward strand.
CAGGGCGCTGAACAAACGGCCAAACTGGATGGGACGGCTCTGGGTCCCCTTAAATAGGAGGTGTTCCAGTTGGTGTGCGATGCCGTTAATTCCAGGGGTCTCATCCCGTGAGCCGACCCGATACCAGACCTGCACGGTCACAACAGGAGCGGTATGGACTTCTTTGGTCAGGACAGTCAGCCCATTTTCCAATACCGTCTTCTTGACGCCCTGAGTCAGGGAGAGGGAACCCGGTTGTTGATCGTTGGATTGTCTGACAACGATCTCGGGGGGTTGCAAAGCCTGAGGAGTTTCGAGGCCAGTGGTCTGACTAAACCCGGCAACCGGAGAAAAAAATAGAACTGCACTCAGACCGATCGCGAATAGGAGGAAAGGTAGATGGAATCGATGACTGCGATTCAACATAAGATTTCGAGTTACTTTAGGGGTCGGTTGTTATGTAAGAGAACTGTCGGGATTGGGTTTCCAGGTAGATCAGGAGGGCATTGACATCAGCCGGGTTGACGCCGCCGATGCGGGTCGCCTGACCGATCGTCAAGGGTCTAATCTTGGAGAGCTTTTCGCGGGATTCTTTCGAGAGGGTGGTGATGGCGCTATAGTCCAGATCGGCAGGGAGGGGACGATGTTCCTGGCGGCTGATCTGGTCGATCTGATACTGCTGGCGCTGCAGGTAACCCGAGTATTTGATGTCGATCTCAGCTTCCTCTTTCTCCATGGGGTCCAGGGCAGGATTGCCCAGACCATACCGTTCCAGGTCAATGTAGTGGAACGCCGGACGACGGAGCAGATCGGCCAGGGAAATCCCGCCCTTGATCGTCTGCTGGGTTTCGACCTTAATCTGCTGTCCGATCGGGTCGTGCTCTTTGACGCGAATTTCATGCAGCCGTTCTTTTTCCGCAGCGATGTTGGCCTGTTTGCGGGTGAACAGGTTCCAACGCCGATCGTCGATCAGCCCAACTTCCCGGCCCAGGGGGGTGAGCCGCTGGTCCGCGTTGTCGGATCGTAGCAGCAACCGGTATTCCGATCGGGAGGTGAGCATGCGGTAGGGTTCCCGCAGGTCTTTGGTACAGAGGTCATCGATCAAGGTACCGATGTAGCTCTGTTCCCGGGGGAGGATGATCAGAGACTGACCCCGCACAAACCGGGCCGCATTGACGCCAGCAAGCAGTCCCTGGGCCGCCGCCTCCTCATAGCCGGTAGTACCATTGATCTGACCAGCACAGAACAGCCCTGCAATCGCCTTGGTCATCAGGGTGGGGTAGCACTGGGTGGCCGGAATGTAGTCGTACTCGACCGCATAGGCAGGCCGTAGCATGGTGCAGTTTTCCAGCCCTGGTAGAGAGCGCAGCATCTGCAGTTGCAGAGTCTCGGGCAAACCCGTGGAAAACCCCTGAATGTAAAGGTCAGGAATATCCCGGCCTTCTGGCTCAATGAAAATCTGGTGGCTCTCCTTGTCGGCAAATCGAACAATCTTGTCTTCAATACTGGGACAGTAGCGGGGGCCTCTGGCATCGACCCAACCGCCATACACAGGAGACAGGTGGAGGTTTTCCCGAATCAGGCGATGGGTTTCTGCCGTAGTCCGGGTCAGGTAACAGTTCACCTGCTCCCGCTCCACCCAGACTGTAGGGTCGAAGCTGAACCAGCGCACCTCAGTATCGGGGGGTTGGGGTTCCAGGCGAGTATAGTCCACCGATCGGCGATCGACCCGGGCAGGGGTGCCCGTCTTCAGGCGACCTGTTTCAAAGCCTAGCCGATTCAGGGTATCGGTCAGACCCACTGCTGCAAACTCCCCAGCCCGACCCGCTGCCATGGACTTATTGCCCACCCAGATGCGCCCCCCCAGGAAAGTGCCAGTGGTCAAAACCACAGCCTGACACTGGAATGCTACACCGAAGTAGGTTTGAACGCCAATCACCTCTCCATTCGGTCCCAATACCAGATCCGTCACCATGCCTTCCCGCAACACCAGGTTTTCCTGGTTCTCCACAATGCCCTTCATGACTGCGGCATATTCCCGCTTATCTGTCTGGGCTCGCAACGCCCACACCGCTGGTCCTCGGGAGGAGTTGAGTAGACGTTTTTGCAGATAGGTGCGATCGGCCATCTTGCCAATTTCACCCCCAAGAGCATCTACCTCATGCACCAGTTGGGATTTGGCCGGTGCCCCCACAGAAGGATTGCAGGGTTGCCAGGCAATTTTGTCCAGGTTGAGGGTGAGCAGGAGGGTCCGGCAACCCAATCGAGCTGCGGCTAGGGCGGCCTCACAGCCAGAATGGCCCGCACCGACCACCACCACATCGAAAGCGTCTTGAAACTCCACAGATGAATCCAGAGTCATGGTTTGTCCGCAAGGATGAGCCGTTCCATCCAATTCTAGCGGCTCCGATCGGTCGGATTGGCTCAACTGCGATTTTCTGTCCAGAGGGCTTCAGCGGTGGCTTTACTGTCTAAAGGCAGAAAGAGTTCAAAAGGGGTGCCATTGCTGTGAATCGTCAACCGCGTATATTGAAACGACAGAAAGCTCCAGACATCAATCCCAGTGACCGTTGACCAGGGCAGTAATACAGGGGTATGGGCAAAGCGGAACAGTTTAATCAGCGCAACATAAATGCCCTCGCGGGCCAGCACCACCTCCAGGCCCCCGTTGTAATTAGTCAACGGTCCAAAACTGCCACTGCACCAGTAGTACTCCTGGCCGATCGGTTTTTGATCGGTGCCATAGCGATCGGCCAGAGCCGACCAGCCAAATCTGGAGATAATCCACAGGGAGGCCAGCATCACACCTATAAAGAGGAGCAAAGAGCACACTAGTAAAAGCAGGGATAGCATAAATTTCAAAGGGACTATAGGGTTGTCAATGGCTTTGCAGCGGTAACCTTAACGATTCCCTCACAAGTTCCTCAAGTTTCCCGCTTAAGCTCCAGGTAGAGTTGAAATGCCATTAGGTGAGTCATCTCCATCTGTATCATCACCTGTGACGGGCTCAGATTAAATTTGGTATCAATATCGCCTATTAATCCTTTGCCAACCTATCGCATTCTGTAGGAGAGTTGCTCAGATTATCGCAGGAAATAAAACGCGGAGGAGAAGCCGTGTTACCGATTATCTATACTGATGAGTTTCTACTCCATGATCCTGGGAATTTTCATCCTGAATCACCGGCCCGCCTGTCAGCAATTACGACTGTGCTCAGAACGCTACCCTGGAAAGAGCACCTGGACTGGCGATCGCCGTCCAGCCCTGAGGTTAGAGGGGATATGCTGCTGCATATCATCTATCACATTCACACAGAGGGCTATGTCGAGGCTGTGAAACAGGTGGCCCATCAGGGAGGCGGCAATCTCGATCCGGATACGGTGGTTTCACCCCACACCTATGAGGTGGCGCTGCTGGCTGTGAATGCCTGGTTAGATGGGGTGGATGAGGCGCTGATCGCTGACAGACCGGTTTTTGTCCTGGCCCGTCCCCCAGGGCACCATGCCCTGCGCGATCGGGGCATGGGGTTTTGCATTTTCAACCATGAGGCGATCGCATCCCACTACGCTCTGACGCAGCCAGGCTGCCAGCGGGTGGCCATTCTGGATTGGGATGTCCATCATGGGAATGGAACGCAAACCCTGGTTCAACATCATCCCAGTATCGCCTACTGCTCGTTGCATCAATCTCCCCTGTTTCCGGGAACCGGGCGATCGAATGACCGGGGACCCTTCGGCAATGTGCTGAACATTCCGATGCTGCCTCAAAGTTCTATTGCAGACTATAAACCCGCCTTTGAGCGACAAGTGGTGCCATTTCTATCGAATTTTCAACCTGATTTGTTGATTGTGAGTGCTGGTTATGATGCCTGTACAACGGATCCCCTGGCCGATATTTGCCTGGAACCAGAGGACTTCGGGTTGTTTACCCGATATTGTTTACCCATTACTCGGCGCATTGTGTTTGGTCTGGAGGGGGGGTATGACCCACCAGCTCTAGCCCAGTCTGTTGTAGCAACGATCGAACCCTGTTTAGGCGTCATCAATGATTAATTGATGCCCTCCCCTGTTCCACCTTTAGCAGCCAAGAGGCACGTACTATGCAGACTTTCAACCCATCCAAGACTGATCCCACCTATGATATTTTGCGCTCTGAGCGCCAACCCCTCAACACCATTTTTGCGCCCCAAACAGTTGCGCTGATTGGGGCCACCGATAAACCTGGCAGTGTCGGACGCACCCTGTTGTGGAACCTGGTCAGTAATTCCTTCGGGGGCACGGTATACCCAATCAATCCCAAGCACCGGAATGTGATGGGGATTCAGGCCCATCCCAATCTGGCAGAGGTTCCGGAACAGGTTGACCTGGCGGTGATCGCAACACCAGCCCCAACTATCCCAGCCATTATTCAGGAATGTGTGGATGCTGGCGTTAAAGGGGTAGTGATTGTTTCTGCCGGATTTAAGGAAATTGGTCCAGCGGGGATTGAGCTGGAGAAAAAGATCTTCGAAACGGCCCGGGGGAAACTGCGGATTGTCGGTCCCAACTGTCTGGGGGTGATGAATCCCCATAGTGGGCTGAATGCGACATTCGCTAGTGCAATGGCCCGTCCCGGCAACGTTGGATTTATCAGTCAGAGCGGAGCCCTCTGTACTTCGATTCTGGACTGGAGCTTTCGGGAAAATGTCGGGTTCAGTGCCTTTATTTCGATCGGCTCCATGCTGGATGTGGGCTGGGGGGATCTGATCTACTATCTGGGCGATGATCCCCACACCCAGAGCATTGTGATTTACATGGAATCCGTCGGAGATGCCCGATCGTTCCTCTCGGCAGCCCGCGAAGTAGCCCTATCGAAGCCCATCATTGTCATCAAAGCAGGACGGACTGAAGCCGCCGCCAAAGCATCTGCTTCCCATACGGGAGCCCTGACCGGTCGAGATGAAGTACTGGATGCCGCTTTCCGCCGATGTGGCGTGTTACGGGTGACCAAGATCTCAGAGTTATTCAACATGGCCGAAGTTCTGGCCAAGCAGCCCCGGCCCAAAGGCCCTCGTCTGACAATTATCACCAATGCCGGGGGACCGGGGGTTCTCGCCACGGATTACCTGATCTCCACCGGTGGTGAACTGACTACGCTCTCGGAAGAAACGGTTGAGTCCCTGAACCAGACGATGCCCACTTTTTGGAGCCACAACAATCCGATCGATATTCTGGGAGATGCAGATCCGAAAAGATACACCACAGCACTGGAGATTGCTGCTAAAGACCCCAATAGTGATGGCCTGCTGGTCATTTTGACACCCCAGTCCATGACTGACCCGACCCAGACTGCGGAGCACCTGAAAGCCCATCTGGAGAGCCGACAACCGGGGATGAAAACGGGTCCGATTCTGGCCAGTTGGATGGGGGGAGCTGAAGTTCTGGCTGGGGAATCGATTCTGAACCGCGCCAGTATTCCCACCTATGCCTATCCCGATTCAGCGGCGCGGGTGTTCACCTACATGTGGCAGTACAGCTACAACCTGCGGGGCTTATACGAAACTCCTCTGATGCCAGACGGGGAGCATGAGAACCGGGCCCTGGCAGCCAGCCTGATTCAACAGGTTCGGGCATCAGGCCGCACCCTCCTGACTGAATATGAGTCCAAGCAAATTCTGGCTGCCTACGGTATTCCTGTGGTGGAAACCCGTGTTGCCACCTGTGAAGAAGACGCGGTGGAACTGGCGAATAACCTGGGCTATCCAGCGGTGCTGAAGCTCTATTCGGAAACCATTACCCACAAAACCGATGTGGGTGGCGTCCGCCTCAACCTACCAGATGCGGAAACGGTTCGGCGGGCCTATCGGGCTATTCAGACCTCGGTCAGTGAAAAGGCTGGACCGGAGCACTTTGGCGGGGTAACGGTCCAGCCCATGCTGAAACTGGAAGGGTATGAGCTGATTGTGGGTAGCTCCCTCGATCCCCAATTTGGTCCGGTGCTCCTGTTCGGAACTGGGGGACAACTGGTGGAGGTGTTCCGCGATCGGGCGATCGCGTTGCCTCCCCTAAACACCACCCTGGCCCGTCGCATGATCGAGCAGACCCAAATCCACAAAGCACTGCAGGGGGTACGGGGCAGAAATGCGGTTGACCTGGCCGCTCTAGAACAGCTCCTGGTTCGTTTCAGCCAACTGGTCGTCGAGCAACGCTGGATTAGGGAAATTGATATTAATCCTCTCTTGGCGGCTCCACTGGGTACTAGCCGCTCTCCCCTGCTAGCCCTGGATGCGCGCATTGTGCTCCATGACCCAGAGGTCCAGGAAGAGGCGCTGCCCAAACTGGCGATTCGGCCTTATCCCACCCAATATGCCGCCCCCTGGACCTTAAAGAATGGGAACCCGGTGATGATTCGTCCGATTCGTCCGGAGGATGAGCCTCTGGCCGTGCAATTCCATGAAACCCTTTCAGAGCAAAGTGTTTACCTGCGCTATTTCCACTTAATGAAATTGAGTCAGCGGACTGCCCATGAACGGATGGCTCGACTTTGCTTTATCGATTACGATCGAGAGATGGCTCTAGTAGCTGATTACAAGAATCCTGAAACTGGGAAACATGAGATCCTGGCGATCGGTCGCTTGAGTAAGCAGCATGGGGTGAGTGAGGCGGAGTTTGCCATGCTGGTCAGTGACCCATTCCAGCGGCAGGGTCTGGGAACTGAGATTCTGCGGCGTTTGTTGCAGGTAGGTCGAGCTGAAGGGCTGACACGGATTACCGCAGAGGTGCTGGCTGAAAATGTGGCCATGCAGCGGGTCTGTGAGAAGGTGGGTTTCCGCTTCCGGCGAGGAGCGGAGATTACGAAGGCGGAGATTGATTTGTAGAGGGATAAGCCGCTGAGTCGGGCAGGATGCAGAATACCCAATGCAGGGCTTGATAAACACTATCTCTCATTATCAATGCTTGCAGCTTTTTGGGTGTGTGATATTTGAGCATCTAAGCAGCGTCGCACAATCTCATCTATATCCAAACCAACAATGCCTTGCTCTTGTAACAATGGGTTGCTAGAGCTAGCAAAGGTAACTACGGATTTTCCTGCCGAAATCAGGCTTTGGGCAAAAGCTAGGGTTTTGCTGTTGGGGGAGGCGTAGGCAATAAAGATGGTGTGAGCGATCGTCCCAATCATTTCATTCCTTTTGCCCGCCAGTTCAGCCGTTACGCGGGGATAGCTTGCACTAAAGGGCGAAATTAAAAGTAAACGATTTTCGCCAATTGCCTGTTTTTGCTCCGGTGAGAGGCGGATTTTGGAAATGCTACGGGCAGGGCAGTGGATGATAGGTTGGGTGCTACGCAGCATTATTTTGAGGCAGTCTTGTTCGATGGGGGTGTGTAAACCGCTGATGACGGGAATTTCTGCATCTCGCAAGCTCTGAGCAAGGTCATAGGCTTTGAGGATAAGGTCACCAGGACATTGCTTGGAGCAGAAGAGAGCGATGGGGTTTTGGGAGAGCAAATCAAGATTACCGATCGCATTCAGAATTGGTGGCGTTTTGAAAGCAACACAGGTTTTGAGTGGAGCAGGATAGGCTAGATGATCGGGGGCGATCGTTTGCAGAGTTAGAGCGGCATCATGCATGAGAAACTTGCTATTCGTCAACTCACTGCAAAACCATCATATTGGCGCATGAAGGGTGAGTGATAAGCCAAGACAATATCTTCTCTAGGGATTCCTCGTTCCAATAGCTCGTTGGCGACACCCACTTCTGTGCCATCATACTGAATCCAGACTTTGTTGTTTTTCAGATCGATGTGAATTAGAACGCCGTAAACACGACTTTTTTGGAGCCAGCCCGTTCGCAAGACCTGGTAGCGATCGCGTTCTTGATCGAATAAAACTTCCATTTCAATTTCACCATAGGCAGGTTTAATTTTGCTATGGGCAAGTAGGGTTTCCTGAATGATTTGGCGGTACTGAATTACTTTATCCATTGAATGATCCTCCTGTCTTCTACGTCATAGACAACTAAGTAAAGTTGATATTCCACAACTCCTTCTTGAATGAATCTAAGGCGAAAAAATTCTTCGTAGGTTTGGCTGGGAACTGCTAGATAGAGTATTCTGGCTGGTTCTTGAGATCGCAATGCCCGACGATAATTGAGGTACTGTCCGACAGCCATATGAAATTCAGAGATGGCTGAGGGATTGGTAAAGCTTTTTACCTCTACAGCGATTTTTTCGGTACCCCGTTCGGCGGCAAGTAGGCGTTCAGCGCCCAAGTCAATTTGCATTTGGACATCGCCGTAGGCTACGGGAAAGGGATCGTGGGTAATTTGCCAGCCCTCAATCAGGAGAGCTTCTTTAACCACATCATGGAAAAGATCTTTTGCCATCAGTCATCACCTCCTGAATCTCTGCCCATGCGGTATTTGATGTCGTAGTTGATGATGAAGTCGAGTGCTTCGTCGGTGAAGCCGTAGTGTTGGGCAAGGACGCGATCACGAAATACCTGCCAACCGACCCATTTCGACGCTGACGGCATCAAAGCGGTTATCGCTAGGATGATAGGCTAAAAGTTCCATGCCAATGGGTTCGCCTGTCGTTCCATCTTTGATTAGGATGACTCCATCACCTAGCTCTGTGGCAATTTGATTTTTGCGGGGAGGTTGCCAGAAAACGGTTAACAACTCCATTTCGGGTTCGTAGTAGATTTTTACTTGTGCCATAAGGTTTCTCCTTCTTTGATTGCATCGGTTTGGTAAGCGGTAATCAGAAATCCATCTCCGTTTAATCGGCGGGCAACAGCAACGACCCATCGCTTTTCTTTCAAAGTTAGGTAAAACAGCAACAGGTTTGGATCTCGGCTACTGCGACGAATTTCATCGGGACTGTTCAGCGCTTGTCTGACTTCGGCTTCGAGATCGGCAATGTCTGGATGTTTGACGATTAGCTTTTGCCAATATTCTTCTGAGGTGCGGACGGTGAAGTTTAGGGGGGTGAGAATTTCAAATTTACTCATCAATCATCACCCCCGGAGTCTCTGCCCATGCGGTATTTGATGTCGTAGTTGATGATGAAGTCGAGTTCTTCGTCGGTGAAGCCGTAGTGTTGGGCAAGGACGCGATCGATTTCGTCAATGATGGGTTTTGATTGAGATGCGGAAAACTCTTCGTACTCAATTAAATCACCATCTTTTGTTTTGATGGTTTTATTCTCAGCATTTACCTTCAGGTCTTCCATTAATTGCTGGTTCAGATTTACTAACTTCTGATCATGAACAAGATTATCCGTAATTGGAAATCCTGAAGCTAGCTTATCGCTCAAATGGAAACAATCTCCATAAGCGATGAAGTAAGCATAGAACAAACTGCTGTTTAACAGGGCACAAGCAATATTTGCAACTGCTTCTGATTCAAAATATAAGTAACGTCCATGAGCAGGCGCACCAACCACTCCATTTTTTGCATAGTGGGGAAGTCGGGTCGTGATTTTAGCCCAGTATTGAGTCGCTTCTTGATAGAAAATAAAATCGTCTGATTCTTGTTTAGCTGTTAAATTTCCAACTGTGCCCTTACTATTAGCTGTGATCTTACTAAAAAGAGTTTCCTGTAGGCGATTTGCGTATTTGGGAAATTGGTCAGCATAAATTAGCCTTCCTAAAATTTCGGCATATTCTATTTGATAAAACAGATAATCTCTAACTTGTGATGCCCATCGCTGATAGCGGCTAACAATTAATTTTGCAGAGTTAGATGATTTCCTCGTTTGAGCAATAAAGATGCTACTCCTACAATGCTCTAAATCCTTAAACAATTTGCCTGGTCGGTCATCAAAGGGAATGGTAAGGAGATACTGAGAATGCTGACGCAGCATATCTCTTAATATGACCATTCGAGATGAACTTACCAAAAGTAACTGAACAATAAAACTAGCCCAACCCAATTGAGCAGAGAGTTGTAAAATTCTCTCAGTACATAGCGCATACAGATTTCCACATTTCTCTGAACGGAAATTTAGAAGCGTATACTGAGATTTTTTGACTGCGGCATATTCTTTCCAGGGTGGATTGCCAATAATCACATCAACGCCACCGAGATCGACGATGCTATAAAACTCTACAAACCAATGAAACGGTTGATGGCTGTCGCGCCATTTTTCAAAGGCAGTGGGTTTACTCACATCAATGCCGTATTCGCTGGCAAGGTAGTGATTCAGTTCCTCATTCAGTTCTGCTAAGCGTCGCCGCAGTTCTTTCTTAGCGGTGCGAAAATCCCCCACATCCATGCCAAATTCCGTTTGCATTTGCCGGAACCGTTGAAAGGCACGGTCTGCCAGTTCCGCTTTTTCGTTAATGCGGCTGGCATCGTCTTGCAGGTCTAGCTTCAGTTGGTCACCGTCTTGTTTTATCGCTTTGCGGACTTCCTCTAAACTGGCAAACCCCACCAGGGTATTCCCGGCGCGAATGTTGAAGTCAATATCCGGCAAGGGTTCCAGCCCAAAGTTTTCCTTCTTCGGTTGCGGTTCCATCTGTGCCACCAGCTTCAAAAATAGCCGTAGCTTACAGATTTCCGTCGCTTCCTCCATGATGTCTACGCCATAGAGGTTGTTCAGCATGATCGACTTCAGCACAAAATAGCGGGGGTTGGGATGCTTCGCCATCTCCGCCAACACCTTGCGGAAGTATTCGTAGCGGGGTTTGCCCTCACTGCCCCTCACCCTAAATCCCTCTCCCACAAGGGGAGAGGGACTTTGAGCTTCCGGTTCCCCTTCTCCCCTCTTGGGAGAAGGGGTTAGGGGATGAGGGCGAAAGGCTGCACGAATTATTTCAAGAACCCCATTCAGGTCAGTTTCAACTTGCTGACTAGAAACTCTGACAAACCTTAGCTCTAAGGATTCCAGCAGCTCTTGACGCTGTTGGTCATATTCTTGCTGAGTTTCATGTACAGCCCCATCTACTTCCACGATTAACCGCTCGGCACCGCAGAAAAAGTCTACGATGAAGGCTCCGATCGGTTGCTGTCGTTTGAATTTACGCCCGTCTAATTTGCGTCCTCGTAAGGCTTGCCAAAGAATGGCCTCGCTTGGGGTGGGTTGCTTGCGAAATTCGCGGGCAACTTCGGTCATGCGTTGACGAAGGGCAAGGGAAATTTCCCAATAGTCGGGATCAGTCTCTTGCCTGGAATTGGCCTCACTGCCCCTCACCTTAAATCCCTCTCCCACAAGGGGAGAGGGACTTTGAGCTTCCGGTTCCCCTTCTCCCAAGAGGGGAGAAGGGGTTAGGGGATGAGGGCACAATCGCGCATCGTCCTCATCGACAAACCCCTGCATCCGCTCCAAACAAGCGGTATACAGCGGTTCCAAAATATTCAATGCCGCGAACAAAAACGCCCCCGATCCGCAGGTGGGGTCAAGCACCGAGACTTGTTCAATGGCTTGATACAACGCCTTCAGCAAATCCGAGCTTTCGCAACTGGTGATCACATCCTGGGTAAATTGGCGAATATCCAGGTTGTAAGTAATCAGGTCATTAATCTGGGTGACTTCTCCTGCTGCCAGCTTTTGCCGAAGTTCCATGCAGCGTTTGCGTCGCGCCACATGCTCCCGCCAGGTTTCTGTGGGCAGGGCAAACCCTTCAGCGGCAGGCTTATTCCAACCGCCCCGTTGCGACACATCATTGATGCCAGCGGCAATCTCAGTCGGGAGTTCAAGATCTACCCCATGACGAACCGCCGGATAGATGTAATGGTCAGGATTTTCTTGCAGGAGTTGCCAGATAGAACCCTCACCCCCAGCCCCTCTCCCAGGTAGGGAGAGGGGAGCCGAACCGTCTTGTTCCCCTTCTCCCAAAAGGGGAGAAGGGGTTAGGGGATGAGGGGGCTTAAACGCTGCGGGACAACGCTTTTTCGCCGCATCAAACAAAAAGGGAAGAATCGTATTTTTGCTAATGTATTCGGTGATGTCTTCCTTGGTGTAGTACGCCCCCATTTGCTTCTGGTTGATGTACTTCTCAAAGATGTAGCCCAACACATCAGGGTTGATTTCGTTTTGGTTACGGAGGGGTCGGTCGTCTAAGTGCCAGTCGTACTCATCAAAAAAGTTAAACACTTGCTCAAACGCTGCATCGGGAATTTGCAGGGTGCGATCGTACTTTTCCTCCAACTGATGCACCTCAAACAAGCCGCCATTCAGATAGGGAATTTTGCCCAGCAATTTATCTAATTCAGGATTGCGATCGGGCTTGCCTAACCCCTCATGAAACAGCTTCAGCAAAAACTGTCGATAAAAGGAATGAAACGTATCCGTCCCCCATTCTGCCTGACACCGCTTAAGCCGATTTCGCAGATAATTGATATCGCCATCCAGAAAGTTTTTCTTTTGGATGAAGTAGACAAACATCAAACGGTTCAGCATCAACGACGCATACCAGGTGCGATCGAATTCTGACTGAATGCCTTGAATAAATTTAAGAAATTGCCCGTGTTCTTTTTCAAATCGGGTAAAGAATTTCTTAGTAACTTTTTCAACATCAAAGGCTTTTTTGACCCTTTGGGCAACTTCAACCAGGGTTAGCTTTTCCTCTTCGGCAAAAGCGATCGCCAATGCCTCTAACTTCTGCAACAACCGCTCGGCAGACTGCCCCACTTGATATTGCTCAAATCTGGGTGCCAACGGTTTCCCCGGCTCCTGTCGCACCCACATCCAGGTTTGTTGGGTTTTGCCCTTGTCTGCAAACATCAATAGGTGCGATTTGCTGTAGTCCGTCAATTGGCGATCGAGCTTCACCCGAATCGGGCGGGCTGGAATTTCTGGGGTGATGCACTTGAATACAGTGAAGCCGCGTTTTTGAGCAATAGACACCACATCAAAGGGTTCGCCATCCACCTCAAAGGGTAGAGTAACGCGATCGACCGTATCCCAGCCCAGTTCTTCAATGAACAGAGACTCAAAATCAAACTTCTGGAGATACGTTTGGGCGCGGTTACGGTGAAGAGGCATAGCGTAGACCTATGGGGGCGCAATCAACAAAACTTCAGGGAAATAGGTACGGTAGCGAGTTGCGTCTCTTGTTAACAGATTCAACCCAGCAACCATTGCGTGGGCACCAATATAAAAATCTGGTAAGGGCGATCGCCGTTCTCCACTGCTCTTTCGATACCTCAGAAAAGCTTTTCCTGCTAGAAAAGCAGCTTCATAGGGCAACGGCTCTCGCTGGAAAAAAGACTGAGGCAACGCCGCTTCTAATTCTGCAAGTTGTGTAAACCCGATCGATAGTTCTGCATAAATAATCGGATTAATCAGCAAACTGCCCTGTTCAGCACAGTCAGCCAATTGCCTCGAAGACCAATCAAACCATGTCTGATCCTCGGTCAAAACATCAAGAATGACATTACTATCCACCAAAACACTACTCATTCATTGCCCCGCGTTAAGTTCAGGATTGCATCCGTGGTCATTCCGGATGTGGCTTTACCCCGCATGGCTGCAACCATTGCTGCTCCCCGTGGCTGGGGTAAATTTTCCTGATAACGCCAGGTGAGAAAATCTAAAAATACCTTCACTTCTGCTAAAGCGGGCTGTGGTAGCTGCCGAATCATTTCTAAAATTTGGGTTTCAGTGGTTGACATAGAAAAACTCCATTGATCAACAAAAATTTACCTCTACTTTAGCCTTGGAATAATCCCATCGAACAGATAATCTGTGCTCCGTCTCGCCGTTCCTCCGGGTTGATCACACACAGGGCATCGTGCTCCCGCAGAAACGTCACCAGTTTTGCCAACTGTTCATCACTGATGCCTGCTTTGAATTCCCGGTTGAGGCGGGCGATCGCATTTTGCTTCAACGGATGCTGGTTGATCTCCTCAATCGCCCGTTCCAGGCTTTCCCACTCTGTCCCCATTGCCAGTAGAGGTGTAGATTCTCGAACGTATTGCGTATAAGCCATCAGACGATCGTAAGTCCGTGCAGCGGCACTGCGCTTATTGCCCAAGGTGCCCGCCACCGTTTTGGTTTGCTCCGCGATCAATTCCGCCCCCCGTGTCACGAGTTTATGATGTTGGGGATGGCGCGGCAAAGGCGGGGTATCAATGCTGCATCGCGCCATACGGAGAATCCGCATCTGAGACTGGGTGACGCTGTTGCCGTCCTTGTCCACCCATGCCAAAGCATCGGTGCCGTCATTTGTGCGGAGATACAACAACACGCCCTCTGGATCAGATCCCGTCGGTTCGTGATCGCGGGTGGAGTACACCACATCCGGTAATTTCTCGATCATGCCCTTCAGCACAGGGTTGGCATCGATCGCGCTTTGCCAGATCTGCAACGCCTCGGAGGTCAAATCCACATCCCCTTCTTCTGCCTCATCCAGCACCCCCGATCTCTCGTTGTAGAGATTCAGCAGCATCTCCCGCGCTTGCTCATCCTCAAAAAAGGCTTCATCGGTGCCTACCACTTCTTGATTTTCGTTGAGGCGATCGCGCAATCGTCCTCGCAGGTTAATTAGCCGCTCCACCCCCTCCGCAGGCAAAAATGAATAGCAGAGAATTTCGTCCGCCTGCTGCCCAATCCGGTCTACCCGTCCTGCCCGCTGAATCAGTCGGATAATCGCCCAAGGCAAATCGTAATTGAGAATGATGGCACAATCTTGCAAGTTTTGCCCCTCACTCAACACATCCGTCGCCACCAAAACCCGCAGTTGCTCTGATGCTGGAATGGGTTTCTCATTACTGATGGGACTAAACCGCCAAGCCAGAGCCGTCGGGTCAGCCGATTGTCCCGTTGCTAAGCCCACTTGCTGAATACCCTGGTCTTCGAGCGCTCTTGCCAGATACCGAGCCGTATCGGCAAACTGAGTGAAAATCAGCACCTTTTCCGTAGGATGCTGCTGTTGTAATAACTCCACCAGCGCCCCTAACTTGGCATCCGACGATGGGTTCCAATTGCCTGCCAGTTGCAAAATTCCAATCAAAGCGGTGGCATCCTGCTGAAGATGCTGCTGCAACTCTGGACGAAACAGATTGGCACGAATCCACTTAAACCGACGGGAGTATTGCTCTCGATACAAACGATAGATTTCCGCTGCCCGTTGAGCGAAGTCCTCACTAGCCCTCACCCTAAATCCCTCTCCCAAAAAGGGAGAGAGACTTTGAATTTCTTGTTCCCCTTCTCCCTCCCTGGGAGAAGGGGTTAGGGGATGAGGGTCTTCCGTTTCCCAATCCTGGCTCAAGAGTGAATCGACCTCCTCGTCGTTGCCAACCTCGTCCAGCAACACGGCATCTTGGGTACCAATCGGCAGCGGAAGATCGTGGGCGATCGCATGAAGATACACATAATTCCGCAGAATATGTCGTTCCAACGACTGGATAAAGGCAGCACCGCTACTCTCTAATCGCTTAAACAAATTCGTGCGGCAAAAGCCCATCAACCGCTGCCCCGCATGGGAAAGATTGGCTAACAATTGCTCTTCCTCAATGCTAGCGATCGGGCTTGGCAAAGGCGCAATGTATAACCCCAATCCATAGCGAGGCAAATTGAGCGCGTTGATGATATCCACCACGCGATCGGCATACAGCCGAGCATAGGGATCGTGGGGTTCGACCATGGTGAATCGAACCGTCTGAGGACGACGGATCGGGAAATAGGATCGCCGCCCATCGGCAAATTCCAGATAGTACCGTTCCCCGTCCTGTCTGGCATAGGTATTCTTGATAAAACTGCGTGTTCGTCGCACCATGTAGCGACTCATCAACTGCTGCCAGTCCTCCGGCTCTGGACTTTGCTCAAATGCCAAGAGCGATCGCACCGGGCTAGTGCTATGCCTGCGGCGGAACTGCATCTCACCGCCAATTCTGCGAATGTAGGCTTCTGGCTTAATGCCTAAGTCGGCATCCGGACGCAAAAATAACTGCAACTGAGCCGATAAGTCCAGATAGGTCTTGTTATAAGGCGTTGCCGTCAGCAAAATACATCGACTGCCACTCTGCTCAATGTAGTCTTTAATTGCTTGATACCGCTTACCCTCTTTGTTCCGCAGGTTGTGGCTTTCATCAATCAGCACCAACCGAAACCGTGCTGGCACATTGGGCAATTCCTGAATCGCTCGGCTAATCGGCACTACCTTGCCCCGCAAGCCATAGCGATCGATGTAACCCTGCCACATTTTTTCCAGGTTCTTCGGGCAGATAATCAGCGTACTGGTACCGTAGTCTTCCTCGCAGAGATGGGCGATCGCCGTCCCCACCAGAGTTTTGCCCAGCCCAACTACATCGCCGATGATCACCCCATTCCGTTTGCTGACATGGTGTGCGGCAATTTGCACCGCCGCTTCCTGAAAGGGCAACAGTCCAAAACTGGCAGGAGCGCGATACTGACTCAACCCATCCCGCGCTTCTTGAGATAGGTGATACGCCATTTTTAGATAGACAAAATAGGGCTTGAGTGATCGCCCCGCCCAACTTTCATCAATAATTTCTGCTAATTGCTCCGTAATATCCAAGCAAAAGCGATCGTCCCAACGCTCTTCAAACCACTGCTTCAGCTTACTTGTATCATCCCGATCCACCACTTCCACATTTAGCTCACCCTGAGATCTCAGTCCAGAAAGGGTCAAATTACTGCTGCCCACATAGCTAATGATGGGCGTGGCGCGATCGCGGCGATAAATCAGATACAGCTTGGCATGGAGGGGATGCCGCAAAAACAACTTGACCTGCAATTTGTGGGCGAGGAGTTGCGATCGCAACCGCTGCAAACCCTCCTCATCAGCGGTACTGGGAGCACCATAGGTTAGTTGCTGGCGGAACTCCTGTGCCATCAAGGTTTGTAACCGAATCGCCTGCCCCTGATCAATCCGCTCTGGCTCAACCCCGATCGCTAACGCTTGCCGTAATTCCTCCTTCGGCAAACGGTACATCCCCACCAGCAATCGACAAGCCTGCCCCTCACTACCCTCAAACCGCTCAATATCGGCATCAATTTGTCGCCATCCCCGCAAATTAAAATAGCCCACACAGAAATCAGCACGGTAGGCTTGCTTCAGGTAATGTTGCAACTCAGGCAGGATGGGTTGCTCGATATTGTCGTAAATACTGGACATGGATTTTATACAGAGCAGGATTTTGGGCTGACGTGATCAATCATATCCGGCAGGTTTTCAATTGGCTAAACGCTACCCTTTGCCCTGCTGAGAATCATGAAGTGCAGTCCTACCAATGCTCACGCCCTGAATTTTCAATGCCAACCAGAAGAACTTCAAGCACCGCCCCAACAGATAACCTAAGCGGCACAGTTAACCTAAGCGAAGGGATCGCTCCCTCCGCTCGGCTTCAAAACCGTGCGTGAGACTTTCACCTCACAGGACAAATCATCATGGCGGTCAGTATTTCTGAGACTGCTTGCCGCGCTTGCTCAACACTCCGGGTATGCCTGTGTGAGATATAGAAAATATCCGTTAGGAATGAGAATTAAATAACACCGATAAACTTCTGCTTGCCCTCACCCCCCTGCCCCCTCTCCCGCCGGGAGAGGGGGAGGGGTTGGGGGTTGGGGGTGAGGGCTGAAAATCTCGGAGTTATTAAATCCACGATCCTTAGTGTTGTTGCTGTAACATAGCCGACAATCTCGCCTACATCGATTGCCTGAAACAGCAGTTCCGCATTCTGAGAAAATGGCTCTCGTTGCAATAAAAAATCCAGAACAATGTTGGTATCAACTAAAACTCTCACTGAAGAGACTTCTCCACCCGTCTCTCTTCCAGCATCACTGCCACTTCTTCATCAGTCGGCGCAGGCTGCTCTGTTTTCAACAATCCCCTCATCCGTCGGATTGCACCGGAACGGTCAGACTGAGCAACCGTTGTATCTTGCAAGGACTCAACAATGGCAGAGATCAGTGCGAGGCGATCGCTGGGCGGCAATTTGAAGATTTGTACTTTTAGTTCTTGTGACAACATAAATTGCTCCCAGATTCAACGGGATTTACCATCTAGTATGAGCGATCCTATCCTTAATGACCAAGCTGATGGCGATGTTACGGCTTCCAGCCACTTGTTCACTTTCCAAAAGAGCTTGGTTGTGACTAGACGACTCTCGCTGTCCAACTATTAATAGACTGAAAAACTTTTCGCCTCAGATCCCAATTTCGGATGGATAGGCAGAAAGAGTCAACATAATCCACTTAATTTACTGTTTGGGTAGATTATTTCCACATAATATTCACACTAAAACTGGATAGTCCAAATCTTTCCGAATATTTTCAGATTCCCTGCAGAGATGCACGGCAATTTTATCTAAGATTGATCGGGTCAGGGAGACAGCCGTTCTAGGGTCCAGGTCCGATCGCCCCGGAACCGATAACACAACCGATCGTGCAGGCGACTGGGCCGCCCCTGCCAGAATTCGATCGCCACAGGACAGACGCGATAGCCGCCCCAGTGGGGCGGACGGGGAATCATGCGACCCTGATACTCTGCCTCGACCCTCTGCAGCCCCTGCTCCAGAAAATCCCGATCGGGGATAACCCGGCTCTGGGGCGACACCCAGGCCCCTAACTGGCTGCTCAGGGGACGGATCTGAAAATACTCATCTGACTCGGCCTCAGAGACTTGTTCCACTGGGCCTGCGATGCGAACCTGACGCTCCAGTTCATGCCAGAGGAATACCAGAGCTGCCTGAGGGTTGTCGCGCAACTCCTGCCCTTTGTGGCTTTCATAGTTGGTGAAGAAGGTGAAGCCCCGATCGTCCACCCCTTTCAACAGCACGATGCGGGCAGACGGAACACCGTCTCGGCTTGCAGTGGCTAGGGTCATGGCATTGGGTTCGGGCAACTGAGCGGCGATCGCCTGGTCAAACCACAACTGAAACTGGCGAATTGGGTCGGGGTCAACTTCGGTTTCAGTCAGGGCTTCAAGTTTGTAGTCTTTGCGTAAATCGGCGATGGATAGGGTCATATCATTTTTCAAAGGGGGCGAAAACCTGATGAATGTCTGCCTGGTCATTTAACACCTGTCCCTCATACTCAACCCAGGCATGGGCAGAGAGATCGGCAGCGGTTTTGCGGACCCCAATCCGTAAAGCAGTGGAGACTCCCGCCTGACGGAGCAGCCACCAGAGGACCAGCGATCGCTGCAGGCAATTGGCTCGAAAAGGACAGTAACGGGTGGCCAGATGGATCATCTGGAGTCTGGCGTGCAGATGAGTGGGGTCAGCCGGGGCTGGTGCAGGACCGCGATTGAGGTAATCCCAGACGCGCCGGAAACCCAGGATCTGTAGAGCCAGGGCCATGCCTGGCAAGAGGAACAGGGTCGCCAGAAAGGTGCGGCGATCGGCCCAGGACAATTGCCAGAAGGTCTGGCATTTATGAGTGAATTTCCACCAGCCCATGTTCAATTAACTGTTCTACCAGGTGTTGCAAATCCTGACGCAACAAGTCTGCATCCACATCATACTCAGTCAGTAGGGTCTCATAAGCTGCCTGAATCGAAGTCGATTGGGTTAGAGCTGACCACATGCGGGTACCCATTTCATTCAACCCGAAATAGCGCTCTGTATTCAGATTCAGAATGACGGATTCACCATCCAGTTCCCGGACCAGCACATCGGGGGGAACCCGGGTGCCTTCTGTAAAGGTGATTGACATCATTCTGCAAACCTCCTGTCTCAAGCATTCTGCGATCTGGATACGGTTATAGTGCATCCTCGCCAAAATAGCGAGATGAATCTGGCAATCCGTAGCCACCCCCCCCTGGGGTCTCAATCACAAACACATCTCCCGGTTGCAGGGCGATCGTGGCCGTACTGCCCAATTCCGTCGTCGTCCCATCGATTCGCTCGACCCAGGTGCGCCCAGGGGCAGCAGCCAGCCCCCCAGCCAGTCCAAAGGGGGGAATAATCCGGCGATTGGCCAGAATGCCTGCGGTCATAGCGGCCCGAAACTGAATCCGCCGGATTACCCCATGGCCGCCCCGGTGCTTACCCTGGCCGCCGCTGTGGGGGCGTATGGCAAAGCTCTGGAGGAGGACTGGGAACCGCCATTCCAGCACCTCTGGATCGGTGAGGCGGGAATTGGTCATGTGGGTGTGGACGGCATCTGTGCCATCGAAATCGGGTCCGGCCCCGGAGCCCCCGCAGAGGGTTTCATAGTACTGGTAGCGATCGTTGCCAAAAGTAAAGTTATTCATCGTCCCTTGGGAGGCGGCCATCACCCCCAAAGCCCCATACAAGGCATCAACGATCGCCTGGGAGGTCTCCACATTGCCCGCCACCACCGCAGCCGGATAGTGGGGATGCAACAGACAGCCCTCTGGCACGATCACCTCCAAGGGTCTAAGACACCCGGCATTGAGGGGAATCGCTTCCGTCACCAAGGTGCGAAAGACGTAGAGTACGGCTGCCTTACAAACGGCCAGGGGAGCATTGAAGTTGTTGGGTTCCTGAGGAGAAGTACCCGTAAAATCAATCCGGGCACTACGAGTTGCGGGCTGTAGGGATACGGTAACCTGAATCTGGCTGCCATTATCCATCCCATAGGTAAAGCGCTGTTGCGTTAACCGCTGGGCCAACTGGTCCAACACCCGCCGCACGGCAGCCTCTGCCTGCTCCTGGACAAAGCCCATATAGGTCTGCACTAGGGCCAGTCCATGCTGCTGGACCAGATGCTGCAGTTCTCGCACACCCCACTCGTTAGCGGCGATCTGGGCCTTCAAATCGGCGATATTCTGGGCCGGATTGCGGGCCGGATAGGGGCCTGCGGTCAGGAGATCCAGGAGTTCCTGTTCCCGGAACTGGCCCCGATCGACCAGTAGCACCCGGTCTAGCAACACGCCTTCCTGATCCAGACTGGTGCTGTGGGGGGGCATGGAACCGGGAGTGATGCCCCCGATATCGGCATGGTGCCCTCGGGAAGCCACATAGAAAGCAGGACGGCCAGGATGGCTCTCCTGACAAAACACCGGTGTAATTACGGTCACATCTGGGAGATGGGTGCCCCCGTCATAGGGATTATTGAGGACATACACATCACCGGGGACCAGGGTCGCACCGTGGGAGGCCATCAGAGCCTGGACACTTTCCCCCATAGAGCCGAGATGGACGGGGATGTGGGGCGCATTGGCCACCAGTTGCCCCTGCTGATCAAAAATGGCGCAGGAAAAGTCCAGCCGTTCCTTGATGTTGACGGAGGAACTGGTGTTTTGCAGGGTCAGTCCCATCTGTTCGGCGATCGACTGAAACTGATTGCTCAAGACTTCCAGCAGTACGGGGTCCGGGGTTTGGGGCAGAGCTGCGGTGGGGAGGGACAATACAGGAGCGTCAGCAGGGCAATGCCGACGCAGCACTACCTCCCCCCGATCGGTCACCTGAGCCAGCCAGCCCGGTTCCAGGATGGTCGTGCTGGTGGTGTCGAGGAGGATGGCGGGACCAGCGAAGTGATCGCCCGGTTGCAAATCCTGCCGCTGGAAGACGGGGGTCGTCTGCCAGTGATCGGCGCTATACATCGGCACCTGGGCGATCGCCACTGGGGCTCCCTTGCGCGATCGCGCAAGGACGGGCTCTGGTGGGTGGGGCATCTGACCCACGACCTCAACCGCCACGGCCTCGACGATCAGAGGGCGGCTGCTCGAGGTAAATCCATAGCGTTGCTGATGGGCCTGGGTGAAGCGATCGATCAGGGTGGCCCGCTCCCCGAACTCAACAATCAGGGCTGAATCAGTACCCTCATAGCGCAGATGTACCCGGGGCAATACTGCCAGGGTTATGTCCAGTCCCGTCGGGGATTGGCGGGTGAGTTCCCCAGAGGCCGCTGCCTCCAGTGCGGCCAGAATAGCCTTCAGTTGGGGCATGAGCGCCTCGGTGAGCGGGGCTTCCACAGCCCGTTCGCGCAAAACGCGCAGACTGGCCAGCCCCATCCCATAGGCGGATAGAACCCCTGCATAGGGATGGATAAAGACCTGTTGCATCCCCAGGGCCTCGGCAATCAGGCAGGCATGTTGGCCACCGGCTCCGCCAAAACAACAGAGGGTGTAGTCCGTGACATCATAGCCGCGCTGCACGGAGATTTTTTTGATTGCTGCTGCCATTTTCTCGATGGCGATCGTCAAAAAGCCCCTGGCCACCTGCTCTGGAGTGCGGTGATCCCCTTTCGCCGACTGAATCTGGCGAGTCAACTCCGCAAATCGTTCCTGGACGATCGCCTGATCCAGGGGTTGATCACCGCCAGTCCCGAAGATCCTGGGAAAAAACTCCGGTTGCAGTCTCCCCAGCATGACGTTACAGTCCGTCACTGTCAGGGGTCCCCCATTGCGATAGCAGGCTGGCCCCGGATAGGCTCCAGCAGAGGCTGGCCCCACCCGATAGCCCGTATCCTCAAACCGGAGCATGGAGCCTCCCCCGGCTGCCACCGTATGGATCGCCATCATGGGCGTTCGCAGGCGTACCCCAGCAACCTCCGTCTCAAAGGTGCGTTCGTACTCTCCCCGGTAATGGGCCACATCGGTGGAGGTGCCTCCCATATCGAAACTGATGATGCGATCGAACCCCGCCCTGAGACTGGTTTCGACTGCACCGACAATGCCGCCAGATGGTCCCGACAGGATGCTGTCCTTGCCCTGGAACGATCGGGCCTCCGCCAGTCCCCCGTTGGATTGCATGAACAGCAGGGAGGGGAATCTGTTCCCTGAGGCAGAGAGGGATTGACTAACCTGCTCCACATAGCGACGCAGAATTGGGGAGAGGTAGGCATCCACTACCGTTGTATCCCCCCGGCTAATCAGCTTCATCAGGGAACTGACGGCATGGGACATGGAGATCTGGGTAAAACCAACCTGGCGGGCCAGGGCTGCCACCTGCCGTTCATGATTGGGGTAGCGGTAGCCGTGTAGGAACACGATCGCGCACGATCGAAACCCATCGTCATACGCGCCCCGTAGAGACGCGATTAATCCTGTCTCTACGGGGCGCGTGATGGGGACCAATTCTTCTCCCTGGGCCGAATATCGTTCCTCGACCTCGATCACCCGTTCATAAATCATCTCCGGCAAGACAATCTGGCGAGCGAAAATGTCCGGGCGATGCTGGTACCCGATACGCAGGGCATCCCCAAAACCTTGGGTGATCAGCAGCAGAGTACGATCGCCCTGGCGTTCCAGCAAAGCATTCGTGGCCACAGTAGTTCCCATCTTGACCACGGCAATCTGGTCTGTGGGGATGGGTTGGTCGGATACCAGCCCCAGAAGGTCTCGGATGCCCTGAATGGCTGCATCCCTATACCGGCCTGGATTTTCTGACAGTAATTTGTGGAGAATTAGCTGTCCATCGGGTCGGCGAGCAACAATATCGGTGAACGTGCCACCCCGATCGATCCAGAATTGCCAGCCTGTGGTCATAGGATTTTCCAATCGCCCCGTGAGATATGGATAAACCGTCTCACGGGGCTCGACAAAAGAGAAGCCCCACCTATGCACAAATTGCAGCAGCAGATGGAGCTTGGACGCAGTTAGGAGGTATCTTAGAATTCCAGGGTAACTGCCCCCCCTGGAGAGTGGCGAAGTCTTAATAAGTTCTTAATCCGTTGGAGTATCCCTGTTTCCAGACAACCTTTTTAAGGCTTGGGCAAGGCCCCATCCAGAGAGATAAATGGCAGGGCCCCATTGCCCCCTAGAACGGTTGGGAAGTGGCCATCCCACTTTTCGATCGCCTGCTTTTGCAACAGTTCCGGCGTCAGGGTTTCCCGCAGTAACCGCTGTGCCTGAGCTGTGCCCTGAGCGCGGTTGACTTCCGCTTCGGCTTCGCGGGTGGCTTTCACCGCGACGAATTCGGCTCGTTTCGCTTCCTGTTCGGCAATCTGCTTGGCCTCCACTGCTTCACTGAAACGATCGGAGAAATGAACTCCCACCAGGGAAATATCATCGACCCCGATATAGTAATTGGCCAACCGACCCGTCAGGGATTGATCAACCCCTGCTTTGACCTCTTCCCGCTTGGTAATAATCTCCTCAGCGGTGTACCGGGCCATCACGGCTTTCAAAACTTCTTCGACTGCGGGGTTAATGATCCGCTGCACCACCTGGTTTTCATCCCCAATCTCTTGAAACATGACATTAGCCTGGGTGGGCACGATATGCCAGTTTAGGGCCACATCGGTAAACACATCCTGCAGGTCTTTGGAAGCAGCCTGGGTCGGGATCTGGTGCTTTTGCACCCGCACACTCAATTTCTGGACGGTGTTGATCACAGGCACAATGGGGTGAATCCCTTCTCCCAGAACTTCTGGTAGGACTCGACCAAATTGCATCACAACTCCACGTTCCCCCGCATTGACAATCACAAATGGTTTCAGAACGGTCACCATCAGGAGGAGGAGCAAAGCCAGGATCAGGGAGATCGTCGCGGTTCTGGAGGAATCAGTTGATTTCACAGCTTCTTTCCTTATGGACGGGACAGTGGATAGGAGACGGTGCAGTCATATGGCCCTGCCTCAGTTTTTCTGAACTGAGGAGAGCTTACCGGGATCGATATTGATAAATGGCAGGGCTCCATTTCCCCCCATGACGACGGGAAACTGGCCATTCCATTTTTCGATCGCCAGCTTTTGGAGCAGTTCTGGTGTCAGGGTCAGACGCTGCAGGCGCTGGGCTTCAGCCTGTCCCTTCGCTCGATTGACTTCGGCTTCAGCTTCCTTGGCAGCCCGTTGGGCAATAAAGTCTGCCTGTTTGGCCTGTTGCTCAGCGATCTGTTTGGCCTCGATCGCCTTATTAAACTCTGCCGAGAAACTGACATCAACCAGGGAAACGTCGTCGATGATAATACCGTAAGGCTTCAGCCGTTCCCGGATCTGGTCATCGATCTCCCCTTTCAATTCAGTCCGGCGGGTGATAATTTCCTCGGCTGTTTTCTTGGCTGTTGCAGCTTTGACCACCTCTGAAACGGCGGGCGTGATAATGCCGTTGACAATTTGACCCTCATCTCCGACCTGCTGGAAGACCCGATTCACCTTCAGGGGATCAACGTGCCAGTTGACAGCGATATCTGCGGTGACGTTCTGCAGGTCTTTAGAGGCCGCTTCTGCTTTGACATCATTCTTCTGGACCCGCACGTTAATTTTCTCGATCGTAGTCACGATCGGGACGATTGGATGTAAGCCCTCATCCAGGATTCTGTCCTGGACTTTGCCGAACTGCATGATCACACCTCGTTGTCCGGCATTCACGATGGTGAAGGGGCGAAAGAGTAATGCTCCAAGGATCAGCACAACCCCTCCAGTCAGATAGAGAGGATAGGTAGAAGATTTCATCGCATCAGAACCTCATTGTTGGTACTTAAGAACGAGGATTACATAAAGTGGAGATTTGGAGGCAACGCCCCTGCATCCCCATGATTCACTCTATTGAATCCATGATCCTTAACAAATCAAATGACCCATGACATTTAACAGGAGTCATCGGTGCTTCACCAGGGACTCAACCCATCAAATGACCCATGACCACCCTGTTCAAGTTTTAATCTTTCGATCTTGAGGATAGGGATATTCCCGCAATAGGGCGAGTACCGCTCGGAGTTGGGATTCTGTCGGCATGGACAAGGGGTGAACTTGTTTCAGCCAGTTCAGGGCCTCCCACAACTCCAGATTGCGGTAGCGGCATAGATAGGCAATGCAAACGGTGGGCGATCGTTCAATTCCGGCCAGGCAATGAACATAGATAGGCAGATGATGTTCAATACTGTGTTGAATCATATCCACTGCCGCCATTAACTGACTGGGCTTCATTTCGCTGCGGTAATGGCTGTCGGGGAGGACCAGGCGTAGGCAGCGAAAGCTTTGGCTCACATCTTCGGGTAAAGGTTCTTCAGAATTGGCGCACAGAGAGAGGACAACTCTGATATTGGCCTGGGCCAGTACGGCACTATCCCCTGGCTGGGGTGATCCGCCAACAGCTAGCTTGCCGGGAATGACCCAACTCATACGCAGTTTGCCCCGTCGGGCGGCTGCTTTCTGATAAGCCGCTTTCCGGGCGGGGGAGTGGTCACGAGCCTTCCTAAACGGAACGAAAAACTGCACGATCCGCCAGAGGAATTGCTTAAGGTGATAGAACGCTGTTTTTCGCACCCACTTATCCGCAGAGTGACTGAAGGAAGACCAGGACGACGGAACCACGACGCACAGAGATGCCCTCTTAAAAGGATGTAACTTTGATCAACACCGTTATAAATCACCTTTTCTGATTGATCTATGACCGGAGTTGAACGGTTAGAGCAGATGGGCACATCTAGCTACATCTACATCTAGCTACATGTATATGTTGCCAACTAAATATATTGTCAACCAGATACCACCCAATTAGAACCCAGGAAAGAGCTGTCAGAGGGACTATAGGGGAATAGACAGGATCTGCAGCCAAACTGTTTCAAGAGAAACAGGATTCTTTAAGAAATAGGGCGATTAACCCTATGTTAGCAACCGTAACAATACTTGAACGCAGATAGTACCTACCAACGACCCGGAATATTGGGGTTGGGCTGGAAGATTGCACGAATCTATTGTAAAAATGGCCGGATAGCAAGTAGTTTTAACGTCAACCTGCAAAACAGGATCTTTCCAATTTGTCAAGATGAGCTAAACTCACGGGTACAATATTGCCCCCAGGGTCGATTGATTCAGAACACTGCTGCATTCGTTTAAGAGAGTTAAGTTATGCGGAGACCTCAAAAAATACTGAAGCTCATGGGTAACACCCTCCTCCTGGGTGTGGTTGGCGTTGCCTGGTCCCCCCTCCCTTCCCTGGCTCAGGTCATGGAATCGGGGTCGGGGTCTCCCCCTACATCCATCCAACTGCCCGGAGCCACGCCACTCCCGACTGATGCCCCGGCTACCTCAGCCCCGGGGATGAAGCCATCGCCCCAGGTTCAACCGCTACCGCGCGATCGGCGATCGGTGCCCCTACCCCCGGTGCGTCGCCAGCCTGCCTATGTCACACCAGCTCAGGTGGAAGAAGGCTATACCCTAGGACCGGGCGATGCCATCAGAATCGACATCTTCAATGTTCCTGAATACAGTGGGCAGAACCAGGTGTTAACCGACGGCACCCTCAACCTGCCGCTGGTCGGTCGGGTTCCTGTGCAGGGGCTGACCCTGGAACAGGCCTCTGCCGATCTGGCGACCCGCTACACCCGTTTCCTCAAACGTCCGGTGATTACGCTAACCCTGTTGACCCCTCGCCCGATCAAGATTGCGGTGGCAGGGGAAGTGAATCGCCCTGGGGCTTATCTGGCGGCAACGACTACCCCAACCGTGACCAAAATGTTGCAGGAGGCGGGTGGAACCACCCAGTTGGCCGATATTCGGTTTATTGAAATCCATCGTCCCCGTCCTAAGGGGCGGGGGCCGGGACAGGTGATCCGGGTTGATCTGTGGCGGTTGGCTCAGGAAGGGGATTTGACCCAGGACTTACTGCTGCGGGATGGGGATTCTATTTTTGTGCCCCTGTTGACGGAAGTGAATCTGGCGGAAGCGACTCAAATTACCTCGACCAATTTCTCCAGCACAGACCCCCGGCCTCTGAATATTGGGATTGTGGGGGAAGTTTCCCGACCGGGTTCCTATAAGGTCACGATCGAAGGGGCAAGCAAAGCACCGACAGTCACCCGTGCTATTCAGTTGGCAGGTGGAATTACTCAGTCGGCGGATATTCGACGGATTCAGGTGCGTCGGTTTACCAAGGCTGGGTCTGAACAATTGGTCAGTATTGATTTCTGGAAACTCCTGAAGGAAGGAGATCTGCGGCAGGATATTCCCCTGCAGGATGGGGATACGATCGTGATTCCCGTGGCCACCGAGTTAAGCACCGCCGAAGCGACCCAACTGGCCTCAGCCAGTTTCTCTCCTGCTGAGATTGTGATCAATGTGGTCGGAGAAGTGGCTCGACCGGGAGCCATCAAAGTTCCGCCCAATACGCCCCTGAATCAGGCGATTCTGGCGGCTGGCGGATTTAATAACAGGGCTGATCAGGGATCGGTCGATCTGGTTCGGCTCAACCTCAATGGCACGGTGACGAAGACCAGCATTGGGGTGGACTTTGCGAAAGGTGTTGGTGAACAGACGAACCCGCCTTTACGCAACAACGATACGGTGATCGTGAATAAGTCAGGGGTGGTTAGTTTTGGAGATACCTTTGGGACCATCTTTGGCCCGATCGTGTCCCCAATTACTGGCATCTTTGGATTGTTCCGATTACTGGGACTTTGAACGCTTTTTGTGCCAGTCCATGTTAAAACTTTTTGATAAGCTGGGTGGCAGGTTGACAATTCAGCTATCCTTATGCTCCAGTTTGTCTTACTTGCTCCCCTTGCGGGCCCACCGACTTGACCCAGCTCACCCATCCACAGGCTGAACTATGCAGATTCAACCGTATAACTTTCCACCTCCTCCCACCCCAGCCCAGCCCCAACCCCTGCCGCTCACGTATTACGCTGCTGGGTACGAGCAAGATGAGTTCAACCTGAAGCAGTTTCTCGGCATTGTCCGGCGGCGCATCTGGATTATTGCGGGGGTGGCCCTGGCGGTAACAGGCTCGATCTGGAGCTGGACCCTCACCCGCACTCCGGTCTACCAGGCTGGTTTCCAGGTGCTGGTGGAGCCAGTCACTAACCTGAGCAAATCCCCTGAAGTGTTGCTCTTTGGAACCCAATCCAGTTTTGACTACGCCACCCAGATTGAAGTCCTCCGGAGTCCACAAATTCTGGCCGATGTGGTCAAACGGGTGCAAAAAACCTATCCCCAAATGAGCTACGGGGAACTGGCCGGTAAACTGCTGATTCGGCAGGTGCAGGATGAGGAAGGTCGGTCTACCAAGATTCTGATTGTGGAATATCGGGATAAGGACCCTCAGACCATCAAACTGGTGCTGGATAAGCTGGCAGAAGTGTATCTGCAGTACAGTATTGAGCTGCGTCAAACCAGCCTGCAGCAGGGGGTGCAGTTTGTGGAAGCGCAACTGCCAGATCTGCGTAAGCGGGTGAACCAGTTACAAACTGATCTGGAGCGCTTCCGGCAACGCTATAGTCTGGTGGATCCGGAGTCGCGGGGGGCTGATCTGGCCGGTCAGCTCAGCAATATTGAGCGCCAAAAGCAAGACACACAGGCTGAACTGGCCCAGACACAATCGCTTTACGCTGCGTTACGCCAGCAGGTTGGGTATCAACCTCAGGAAGCGATCGTTGCCGCCTCCCTGAGTGAGTCGGGACGGTATCAAAACCTGTTGAACCAGCTTCAGGAAGTAGAACTCAAGATCGCTACGGAGTCTACCCGATTCCAGGCGGATTCTCCGAACATGCAGGTGTTGTTGGAAAAGCGTAAAAGTTTGCTGCCCTTACTCAATCTGGAATCCCAGCGGGTGTTAGGGGCTGGTCGATCGACCACGGCCAATCCTAATCTGACCGAAACCTCCATCGACCTGAGTCGCCAGATGATTGCGGCCTCCAACAAACTCAAGACCCTAGAAGTTCGGATGCAGGCCCTCACGACAACGGATCAGCAACTGAAGCAGCAGTTTGCCCTGGTGCCCTCCCTAGCTCGCCAATATACGGACCTGCAGCGGGAGTTAAAGGTGGCCACCGAGAGTTTGAACCGCTTCCTCAGTACCCGGGAAAATCTGCAGTTGGAGGCCGCTCAGAGAGCCTTACCCTGGCAGCTTCTGACCACGCCTTATGTGCCGATTCTGCCCATTTCGCCCAATATTCCTCGCAACCTGACTGTGGGTGTGATTGCAGGCTTATTGTTGGGGATGGGAGCGGCCCTGCTGGCTGAGAAGCTGGATAATGTGTTCCACTCTGCCAATGATCTGAAAGATACGACCCGATTACCGCTGCTGGGAATTATCCCCCATAGCCGAGATCTCCGATTGACCAGCCCGATGATGGGCCTGGAACAGGCCGATCGAACGGCAGGAAGTTTAGAACCCGCTACTGAGTCCCTCACCTTGGAAGATCCAGACGTTGCTGGGCTGACGAGAAGATCCCGATCGGGGTACTATAACGCTTCCCCTTTTATGGATTCTTTCCGATCTTTATATACCAACATTCGTTTTCTCAGTTCTGACGAGCCGATTCGCTCTCTAGTGGTTGGGTCAGCGGTACCTGCGGATGGAAAATCGACCGTCGCGGTGCATTTAGCCCAGGCAGCGGCGGCGATGGGTCAGCGCGTGTTGCTGGTTGATGCTGACTTGCGCCGACCTCAGGTGCATTCGATTATGAATGTGGTGAATATGCGTGGGTTAAGTAATCTGATTGCGGGTGATCTGGATCCGGAAGATGTGATTCAGCCTTCCCCGATGGAGAACAACCTGTTTATTTTAACGGCGGGACAAATTCCACCTGACCCGACTAAATTGTTGTCTTCCAAGCGAATGCAAAATCTAGCAGAGCAATTCCGGAGCCAGTTTGATCTGGTGGTTTATGATACGCCGCCCCTGCTGGGCCTGGCTGATAGCAGTCTGCTAGCCACCCACACCGATGGGATTGTGCTGGTGGTGGGGCTGGGTCGGACCGATCGCTCGGTGCTGATGCAGGCTCTGGATGGGCTGAAGGTTTCGGCGGCGAGTGTGTTGGGGATCGTAGCCAATGGTGTTGAGAACTATACCACCGGGGATTACTACCAGTCCTATTACCGTCGGTATTACGCTCAGGCTAAGCCTGCTATGAGTGAGGAAACCCCGGTGTCGGGTTAAACATCGACAGAGACATTGCAGACCCAAAAAACATCAGAGACGTTGCTAGCAACGTCTCTGATCGTCGGGCGGTGCGCCCATCTCCCTGTTTCATTACGGGTTAATGACGAGGCCATTTTGCCAGCCTTTGGGTGAGGCTGGGTTTGGTCGATGAAATTCCGCGATCGTGCCCATGGGGGCTGCCATTGCCATTACCGTTGGTATTGATGGGCATTTCTGCTTCATAGTCGTTGTGGGCAATTGTTTTGGCTGTTGTGCGGAGCAGGTGGAGATATTTTTTGCCAATGATATCCAGCGTAAAATGACTCTCTAAATACTGGCGTCCAGCTAAGCCCATGCGCTGGCACAGGTCAGCATCTGCCATCAAACATTGGATAAACGCAGCCAGACCCTGACTATCCCCAATATCGAAGGTGGCACCACAACGGGCATCAGCGATGATTGGACGCAGGTAAGAATGAGAGGCGCAAATCGCGGCGATCGGACGACCAGCAGCCAGACTGCCATAGAATTTACTGGGGGCAATCAGACCCTCCATATCAGGGCCAATACTGACTAAAGAGAGATCGCAGGCGGTCAAAGAGTAGGGAATGACCTGCTTATCCTGATAGGGTAGGAACAGGCAATTTTGCAGCCCTAGGGACTTCACTTCCGTGATACAACTTTGCCGTTTAGCCCCTCCTCCAATGAAGACAAACTGTACGGGCTCATCTCGAAGCAACGTGATAGTGTCCAGGATGGTTTCAATATCATGGCAGCGGCCCATGTTACCGGAATACAAAACAGTGAACTTATGGACCAGATTGTATTGATGGGCGAACCAGTTATCAACTTTATTAATGGGCAGGATCCAATCGGGATTAGCCCAACTATGAATAACAGAAATTTTATCGGCGACTTCTGGGCATGCCTTAGTAATTCGGTCTTGCATGGTTGAACTCAAAACAATCAAAGACTCAGCTCGCCGCCATACCTTTCGGTTCATGGAGTTCCACAG
The DNA here is from genome assembly GCF_001939115.1 of Leptolyngbya sp. 'hensonii'. GTDB lineage: Bacteria > Cyanobacteriota > Cyanobacteriia. The sequence goes on from NZ_MQTZ01000060.1 coordinate 44,285, forward strand.
ACGGGTTAAGCCATGATCGGGCTCAATGACTTTGAGTTCAACAGCAACATCTGGATACAAATCGTACAGAATACAAAGATAAGGCAGGCCAAAACAAACATTAGCGACATAGCCCAGAAAAGGCAGATAGGGCGGTGCAGTTGTCACCAGCAGAATATTTCGTTGGGGGGCAATTCGAAATAGGTGCAGCACCGATCGCAATGCGAATAGCAGCCCGTTGAGTGCTTTTCCTCGAATCCGCTGAGGCCAGAGACGTGCAGTTCGCGATCGCCGGACTAATGTCTGGTGAACATATTCCACAGTGGCAGCAGATTGTTTTTCAAAAGCATAACCGGGTTGTCCCGTAAATACCTGAATATGCACCCCATGTTTCGCCAGATAAGATACCAACTCTTCAATCAGTTGTCCCGTAGCGGCATAATCAGGCGGGTAAAATTGTGTAATCACACATAGATTAACCGAATGTTGATCCGGATTCTTTCCATTCCTCATGCCAATCTGCTACCGAGTAAAGGTTAATTGAAATATTTTCAAATTTTCTTTTTTGAGCATTCTATGCATCTGCCTTTCTCCCGTAGCATTCCTGTTAAAAATAACATCAGATCTCAGAATGATCACGCCTTTTCTGGATTTTGATATCCTATGTTTTGAGGCTATCTTAACGCCTCTACTTAAGTGCGGGTAAATTGGAATACTTATTTACAGTTATTGCCTGGGAATGCAGGCAGGTAGCTGTTTCGCGACACAAATTCGCTGAAACAGCAAGGTCGCAATTGCTTGATTACCTGCCACTGTGAGATGGTCGTAATCACGAAAATAAGCGGCAATCACATCAGCAGGGAGTTCTGACCAGATTTGTTGAACATCAACAATAGGAACATCCAGAGATTTCAGGATACTGAAAATAGGGGCTTTGTAGGGGGAAACCCACAATGCGGGCAGTAGACTGTAGCGCTGGGGAACGAACACGACAAAAATTGGCAGGGCTTGAGCACGAGCTAGGGCAATAATTTGCTGCAGATCTCGTTGATTGGCCTCCAACTGGGCAACCGGATCTACGGCAGTTGGAATTTCAGTTGAACCGGGCTGGAACCCTAACCTGAGGGCGATCGAGGGCCAGAGATAACGACCCATTACTTCCTGAATAGCAGAACCAGGGGGGCGATCGGGGTAATCTGGATCACGCCCGACCCGATCGGGGGTGCTAGTTGGTTGAACCAGATCGTTATTCCCAATTTCTAAAATTAAAGCATCACTTGCAAAAGTTCCGAAGCGTTTGAGGTAAGCCAGCACATTTCCAATGCCCCAGGAGCCGGTCGAAGCATTGAGAACTTCTGCTGCGTGTCCGGCCTGCTGTAATTGGGTCTGAAACAGAGCAGTGATCGTTTGGGATTGGTCGATCGGGGCTCCACCGTTCAGGACTGAGTCACCGGTCATCAGGATTCTCAGCCGACCTGCCGGTTTGATCAGGGTGGTGGGATCTGAACGCTGGGAAAATTGATTGTAGGCAATTTTTCGACCAAACCGGACTTTGGACTGATTGGGCTGAAAGCGGTAGCCCAGATCGGGTTCTGCCTGCAGTAAAACTGGATCACCTAAACCAAAGCCCAGACGGAGGCTGATTTCGATCACAGCCACTATAACCAGGAACGCGATCGCACCCAAAAGTCGTCGATATCTTTTAGCACCCTTCATAGCTTGTAACAGGCATCATGGTTGCTCATCCTGTTGGTTGTACAGGACTGCGTGCTCATCCTTTTTAGGTCGTAAGTTGCGAACAACGGTGCGGAGCATGTTGTCAACAGGATAGAGAACCTGATTCACAACTTCTTCTTTACGAGCTCGAAAAGAGGTGATGTGGTAATAATCTGTCCCATCCGGAGAGGCTTCTGTGAAGTAGTAAATGTTGATGGATTTGCGCGAATCTCCATCTGGGGTGTTGACGCGACGGTGCCCATGCCAGGACCGCCGATCGGTGGCGAAAATGGCCATGCGATTAAAGATTGGCAGAATGGCCACCGATCGGGACATATCCGGGTACCAGAGTTCCAGGTGTCCGCCCTTCTCCTCGGTCCAGTTCCGGTTGAGATAGAGGAGCAAGTTCAGCCGTCGATAATGGTGGGTTACGGGATGGGAACTGTTGTCAATATGAACATTGAGGAAACATCCATCTCCTCCCTGGGCCAGACCAGAAGCATAGAGCTGAGGATCAGCCAGTAAGTCTGGCATGCCCGTGATCTGGGAGAGAACCTGCAACAGGCGTGGGGAATGGAGGTGCTCAAAAATAATCTTGCTAAAGATGGGATGAAATTTGCCGATGTCAGGGTCTTGAGCCTTGTGTTGACGGAAATCGCTGAGCACGTCCATTTCCGTCATTTGAGGGAAAACCTGGGAGGCTGCCATGGCGACTTCAGGATCTAGCAGATCATCGACCACCAGATGCGGGAAGGGTTGAGCCTCACGAAATTGTTTGGCATACTGCTCAACATTTTTCTCTAATAGATCGTAATTTAGCATCGGATTTTGGCTCCAATCCAGCATTACAGTGATGCATCACCATACCGTAATCTGTCAAGGTTTTTGTCAGGAGGGGCACCAGAGATGGCGACTTTCCACAATTGCCCCATAAGTCTCTGCCAGACGGTGAGCAATTTCATCCCAGGCATAGGTGCGGGTGGCATAGGCCCGCCCCCGATCGCCCATCGCCCGCCCCAGGCCGGGGGTGGTGAGGAGGGTGACGATCGCCGCTGCGAGGGCATCGCTGGTTCCAGGGACGACCAGACCGGCTCTGGCGGCTGCGACCTCTGGGGAGATCTGGATTTCTGGGGTAACGATGACGGGCAACCCCGCCATCATGGCTTCGGCCACAGCAATGCCAAAGTTTTCCGAGTAGGAGGGCAGAACAAACAGGTCAGCCCCCTGCAGGAGAAGTTGTTTGTCGAGGCCAGCGACGAAACCAGTCAGGGTGGCGCGATCGGTGAGGCCGAGGCTGGTCATCAGTTGTTCCAGGTAGGCGGTGTATTCAGGCTCACCTGAGCCCGCCAGGATGAGGTGAAAGGAGTGATGCTGGGCAGCTAGTTGACCGAGAACCTGGATCAGCAGGTCAGGCCGTTTCTTGTAATGGAGACGGGAGAGGTAGAGGACGATCGGGGTGTCTGGGGCAATCCCATAGCGATGACGTAACCAGTGGCCCGCCTCGGAGGAGACAGGTATCCGGTTCACCCCCAGGGGCAGGGTGATCAGGGGAGCCTGAACCCCAAAAGACTGGACATCCTGGGCTTCTCCAGCGGAGGTGCAGTGGACTCCTGCTGCTCCATTCAGGTTGGATCGTTCCAGGAGGGTGGCATAGACCTGCTTCTTGAGACGACTCTGGGCTAGAGCCCAGGGACTGAGCTGGCCCATTACCCGCATGGTGTAGGGAACCTGTTGTAGACGGGCGATCGCCCCAGCACAGGTCGAGGGGTAGGAAAACAGGTAGTGGGTATTCAGCACATCGTAGTCCCGGATGTGCTTCCAGAGCCAGCAGGTGAGGCTGGCCGAGAAGACAAACCCCCGGTCTTTGCCCAATGCCAGCCGATCGATCGGCGGAAAGGATTGGGGAAAGAAATGTACGGGCACGCCATCATAGTCCACTGGCTGATAGAGCGGTACTTCCAGGGGAGCCGAGCCATCCGCCCCATTGTCATTGGTGGTGGCGATTTCGGCGTCCACCCCCTGGGCTCGCAGGGAACGCACCAGGTTCAGGATCGCCTCGCTGGGGCCACCCCGACGCGGAGACACAGAGAGTGTCACATGCAGAATTTTCATGAGGTTACCTCCCTGACGTTCGGCCCGATAGTACTGTAGGCTCCAGCAAGCTTGGCGGCAATTTCATCCCAGGCATAGGTGCAGGTGGCATAGGCCCGCCCCCGATCGCCCATCGCCCGCCCCAGGCCGGGGGTGGTGAGGAGGGTGACGATCGCTGCTGCGAGGGCATCGCTGGTTCCAGGGACGACCAGACCGGCTCTGGCGGCTGCGACCTCTGGGGAGATCTGGATTTCTGGGGTAACGATGACGGGCAACCCCGCCATCATGGCTTCGGCCACAGC
>NZ_MQTZ01000061.1 GCF_001939115.1 Leptolyngbya sp. 'hensonii'
AAAACCCAACGATTAGAGAGAACCAATGGTATTATCCGGCAACAAACAGGACGGTGGCATCGACGGCAAAACAAGTTTGGCAAGGTGTGGGAGCAAACGAAGGTGACTACACGATTGGTTGTCAGTTATTTCAATTGGATTTGGCGGCATAGCCGATTCAAAACCACAGCATCTCAACGAGCAAACTTGGCAGCAGAGCCTTGGACTTGGCAAGACTTCGCAACTTATCCAACAATTATTTGATGCACAACCATATCTTCCTGGGTGGCTCCTTCTCCCGGCCCCATGACCCCAATAATGGTTTCTGGCATGACTAAAGTCTCCGTCATTATTCCCATTTATAACGGTGAATCAGATCTTCCCGATCTGGTGGATTGTTTGCTGGCCCAGACCCTTCCAACTGAACAGGTGGAGTATTTGCTGGTGGATAATGCCAGCCGCGATCGAACGCCCATCCTGATCCAATCAGCTATGGCGAGGGCAACAGCTCAGGGGATGATTCTAAAGTACTTGCTGGAAGACCAGATTCAGAGTTCCTATGCAGCTCGTAATCGGGGCATCAGAGTCGCAACTGGAGAGATTTTGGCCTTCACGGATGCAGATTGTCGGCCCCAAGCGGCATGGCTGGAGAAATTGATGGAGCCGTTTACTGATCCAGCGATCGGGCTGGTGGCTGGGGAAATCCTGGCATTGCCAGGAGATAGCCTGCTGGAGCAGTTTGCTGAGCACGGGAAAACCCTGTCCCAGAAACACACCCTGGCCCATCCCTTCTGTCCTTATGGACAGACTGCCAACCTGGCCATCAGACGGGACGTGTTGGAGTCCGTGGGCCTGTTTCGTCCCTATCTGACGACTGGTGGGGATGCGGATCTATGCTGGCGGGTCTTGCGCCAGACAAACTGGCGGATTCACTTTGCCTCTGGCGCGACCGTGCAACATCGCCATCGGGCCACCTGGAAGGATCTAATGGCCCAGTGGCGACGCTATGGCCGATCAAATCGCTACCTGCACGATCTGCACGGTGTCGCTTTGCAACCAGAGTGGTCCAACCGGGAATACCTCTACCGCTACAGTCGCTGGTTACTGAAAGAATTACCGATCGTCACAGTTCGTTTACTGATGGGCAAAGCCACCCGGATTGATCTGGTCAGTACTCCGCTCAGTCTGGCCTGCGGACGGGCAAGGCTTCAGGGGCAACGAGAGGCCCAATTGCCAGAGGCAGCCCGTGAGATTGCCCCATTTGAGGTGCTGGCAACTGAACCTATTCCACCCCGCAATTCGATAGATTAGTAACAACAGTGATGGAATCTTTACCCATGTCCGGACAACTTTTGCTGGTGGATGACGAGCCTGGATTGCGCGAGGCCGTGCAGGCTTATCTGGAAGATAGTGGTTTCACGGTTCGAGCCGCCAGTAATGCCCATGATGGCTGGGAGCTGATGCAACAGAGTACCCCCGACCTGGTGATCAGCGACATTATGATGCCCCAGGTGGATGGGTATGAGTTTCTCAAGCAACTGCGGGAAGATCCCCGCTACAAGGCTCTGCCCGTCGTGTTTCTGACAGCTAGAGGCATGACCGCCGATCGGATCCAGGGCTATAACGCTGGCGTGGATGCCTATCTGCCTAAGCCCTTTGACCCGGATGAACTGGTGGCAATCGTCACCAATCTCCTGAAACAGCGATTGGCGTCCCGTGCCACTAATGAGGACGGGGAGGCGATCGATATTGCTGATATGGCCCGTCAGATTGCTGAGATTCGGGGCATGCTGATGCAGAAGCAGGGGATCACCAAAACGCCCACTGATATTCAGATTGACCTGACCCCCCGGGAGAAAAGTGTGCTGGAGTTAGTTACAAAAGGGCTGATGAATAAGGAAATTGCCCGTCAACTCAATACCAGTGTGCGTAACGTAGAGAAGTATGTCAGTCGTCTGTTCAGCAAAACGGGTACGAATAGCCGTACAGAACTGGTTCGTTTTGCCTTAGAACATGGTTTAACAGATTGAGGTTGGTTTCGGTATACTGCGAAGGTTCTATTGAGCCCTTTTCCATGCCAGGGGTAAGTTTAACTGCATGGCTGCCGATACAATTCGGAGAGTCCGCAGTTCAGGCAACTGAGGATTTAAGCGATAGGCCTGCTCCAGAACGACTTCTGCCTTGCGCCCCTGCCATTGATAGAGATGGATAAAGCCCAGGTAAGCCCAGGCATAAGGATTTTGGGCGTCCAGGCGAGTGATTTTAGTCAGCATTTGTGTCGCTGAGGCAGCCCTGTATTGCAGGATGTAAGTCAGCACCAGATTGTAGAGCAGATCCAACCGATCGGGGTCCTGTTGGAGTCGGTAAAGCAGGGTCTGCTCTGCTTGAATAACATAGTCTTGAATTGGATCGTACTGATTGATCCGGCCAATTTCATCAAAGAGCGCATCGAGTTTTCCAGCAGGAAGCCCAGTGGAAAGCTGCCGCAGTTGGGTTACCAGATCCAATTCTGGGGCGGGGCTGGCAGTCGCCTGAGCCGTCAAAGTCACCTGCACCTGCGGTCCGACGAGGGGATAGGTCTTGCCCGATCGACGGTTCAGGTAAGCCGCTTGCAGCCTGTAGGAGCCTGCAGGAAAGGACGCTGGAGGTTGCATGGCCAGATGCTCTGTGATCTGAAATTCCTGATTTGCCTCAGGAAATTCTGCCCCTGCCATTAATTCTCCCAAGGCAATGCCGTGGTCATGATACCAGGCGGAAGTCCCACCTCCTTCCTGTTGCCAGGTGAGCAGTACCAGGCCATCCCGCAGGTCAGCCCAGGGACCAGACCATTTATAGGTCACTGGGATCGGTTTCCCTGGTGGAGCAGTGCCAGGGACTTCAACCTGGAGCAACTGGACCTGGGTTGCCGATCGGGAAGAGGGCTCAACCTGAATCGGAAGGTGCCGCCGCTGATACAGATGCAACTGGCTGCTATCGGGTAAGGACCAGGTCCGCTGCAATTGCAATTTTGGATTTTGCTCAACTTCAGCCTTCAGAGCCACTTGACCAGCCTCAATGCCCTCATAAACACCCTGGTTTTGGGTTTTCGTGAGGTACCAGTTCAGGGCACGCCCATCCTGTTTAACTGTTTTTTCGCTAATTCCCAATTGCCGCCCATAAACCTGAAAATTGGCCAGGGAGCCATAGAAGTCCATATTCATGGGATTGATCTGACTGGTATTCACGGCCACACCCAGGGTCGATCGGAGGTAGGGCTGCTCCTGCGTGATGGCTGCAATGACCTCAGAATTGGGATAGGGATCCCCCAGGTAAGGCAGGTGCGGCTCTGAGACCGAAATCAGGGTGGGCAAGGGAAACAGGACCGTTAGGGTCATTGCACTGGCAATCGCTGCTGCTCCCCAGCGCAGACGAGTCATCCAGGGGCCAGAAGCATAGGCTAGCGATCGTGCCAGCATCAGTAGCACGATCGGCAGGTAGGGCAGAATGAATCGAAATTCCTTGTTTAAGGTCCAGGAGTAGAAAAGATAAGCTCCCAGACAGAAGAAAATCAACCAGGACCAGACCCAACGCCTGGATACAGCCTGGGGATGAAGAATTTTTCCGAGCCGATGCTGGCGAAATCTTGACCCGAGATGGAGGAGGGCACAGCCCAGAGCTAGGCAAAAGATAGGTGGCGAAACCATATTGGGCAAGATGCGCCCATAGTAGAGCCAGCCTAACCAACCCTTGCGGGCCGGATCGTGCTGGTAGAGAACCCCCCAGGTATTCGCCCGTCCCAGAGCAGTGAGAATAGTCAGCCAATTGGTTGTAAACCAGCCTCCAAAGATGAGCCAGGCTAAAAGGAACGCCCCAGCCAGTTGCAGCAACCGCAGCCATCGACGCCGGAACAGATCCTCCAGAACGACCCAGGCGATGGGCAGAACCAGAAACAGCAGACCGTTAGGGCGAGCCAGAATGGTCAGGCCACAACCAAAACCGAAAGTAAGGCTCCACAACCAGGAGCGAAGCTGACTGGAGGCCAACCGCCAGTAAGTCAGGGCCATCATGGTAAAGGCCACGATCGCGGTCAGGCCATAGTCCAGCAGGTAATCCGTGCGCATCAGGGCCATACTGGGAGCGATCAGGCAAAGTGCTGCAGCCCAGAGTCCAGTACGGGCGTCAAAGAGCCTCCGTCCCATCAGATAGACCGAGCTGATCAGAATGGCCGTGAACAGCAGGTTGACCAGGGTGGCGGAGTCGTGCCCTTTGCCGCATAGGGCTAAAAAAGGAACGGTTGCCAGATACACAAAGGGGGCACGGTATCCTGGGGATAGGGACCAGAGCTGGGTCCACCAGGTAGAAGAGAAGATCTCAGGGGTTTGCAGAACTCGCCAGTAGTTCATGGCCCGAGTCAGATGATCTCCCTGATCCCAGGCTGGAGGTGCTTGATCCAGGGAAAACCAGACCCGATCCACGATCGTGGCCACTCCCCAAAGGGCCACCAGCACAAGAATATCTCTTCCCTTAACCCCGTATAATTTCATTGCTTACGTGCACTTTCCCCTGAAGATTGAAGATTCTTTTGGATGCTCGATATTCTTCAGAAGTTCATATTACTGGACAGACTGATCCATTAGGATTTACAAGAATCTGACTTCTGCCTCATCAGGTTTACTTTCCACAAGGTGATGGACGGATAGTTCTTATGCAGAACTCTACATCTCAATCCAATATTCAACCATACCTATTGCTCCTGACCTGGATAGGCTTACTTCTCCTGAGTGGATGCTGGCACCAGAGCCTGATGGCCCATGATGAAGGAAACTATGCCCTTGAAGCCCGGTTTATGGTTGAGTCGGGGGATTGGCTGGCTCGACTGTTCTGGGGAAATCCAGTTTACACCCACGGAATTGCCCTGAACTGGTTGATTGCGGTTGGCTACACCTTGTTCGGGATCAGTGATGGGGTGGCCAGACTGCCCAGTTTGATCGCCTGTCTGTTGAGTACCTTTTTTCTCTTTGAAATCAGCCGGATTCTGCTCAAGGACTCACTGGCTATGCTGGCCAGCTTAATTCTCGGGGTCATTTTTATCTGGCTGGAGTACGCCCGTCTGGCGACCCAGGATATGCTGCTTGTTTGCCTGGAACTCACTGGCCTCTGGGCCTTGCTGCAAGCTGAACGCCTGCCTAAGGGGCGGATTATCTGGGGATTCCTGGCCGGTTCAGTGATTGGCCTGGGATTCCTGGTTAAGAGTTTCATGATCCTGTTACCCGTCGTTGCCCTCATGCCCTATCTGGTGCTTGAACACCACCGTCATCGCCATCTCCTGAATCCTGGCCTCTATGGAGGGTTGATCGCCGGTGTCCTGGTGGATGCGATCTGGTTAAAGTTGAGCCTCGATCGGTATGGCAGTTTGGTGACTCATCAACTGTTTGGAAAAATTTCTGAGCTGGGGGCAAAACCTTTTCACACTGATACAGGATGGCACTACTATTTCTGGAACATTCCCATCAATGCTTTCCCCTGGGCGTTCTTCGCTTTGATTGGCCTCTGGGTCGCCCTCAAAGACTATCGGAAGAGCCCTCATGTCTGGCTGCTGATTGGGTATCCTCTCCTGCTGTTTCTATTGTTAAACCTGTTCCCAACCAAAACTCCCTATTACATTCTGCAACTCCATCCTTTTACAGCCATGTTTGCCGCGATCGGATTGGTTTTCCTCTCACAACGGCTGACCAGTCGGCTGGCCCAAACCATCACTTATGGATTCGGCATACTGGGAATAGTATTGGCGATCGCAGGTCTTGTCTTGCTGGTTAAACCCCCTGGAATTGATTGGCCCCGAGAGGCTAATCAGTTTGGGATTGTTGCTTTGATTTTAGGTGCAGGTTGGAGTTTACTGCCTGTGATTCCCAGACATGTTTCTTTGGCAATTTCACCTCAATTATGGATTGGGCAGTTACTCATTTCAAGCTGGCTTGCATTAGGGGCTGTGGGTCTACTGGGTCTGGTAGGGGACTACAGCCCAGCCTTGAAATCTGTTTTACAAGAGCCCCAAATTGCATCTGTCTTGAAGGCCAACCCGGTTGATTTTTTGGTTCAGGATCTGGATCCTGAATCCCATAAAACCTGGATTTTACTGAGTTTCTATACACCTCATTTAGGCAAGCTAAAACAGCAGATTGTGGAGTTACAACCCTCTACTTATGCCTGGTTGAGCCCAAAGATTAATCTTGATGGCAAAATCCTCTATCGTGTAATCGGTAATGTTCAACAGTGGACGCTTGTTCAAGTTGAAAAAATTCCTTAAGGTTGAGCTTTCAACAGATGTATATCCCACTTTTACATCCTAGGAAAGGTACCCTTTTAACATCTTGTCTTTAACATCTTGTCTTTAACATTTTTAAGCGGGGATTTACTAACGTGAGTAGTAACCAATGAGAATGATCAAAAATGCTCAGAAGAGCCTGGAGCAACATCCAATTTTATTCCTTTTGATAACTGGTTTGTCCACCAGACTTTACAACTTGCAATCGCCTATCCTGGGTATTCATTCCTGGCGTCAGGCCGATACAGCTGCCATGGCCCGCAATTTCTATGAAAATGGGTACAATTTTTTGTATCCTCAAGTTGATTGGGGTGGTAACTCTTCAGGATATTGTGAAACAGAATTTCCTATCTATTCCTATATCATTGCATTAATTTATAAATTTACAGGTGTCTTTGAAGCTTATGGTAGGCTTCTATCGATTATTTTTGCCCTGATTGGAATCTACTTTTTGTATCGACTGATTGAGGATTATTTAGGTAAAAAAACTGCTTTTTGGAGCTGTTTGATTTATTCAATATTGCCCCTGAATATCTACTACAGCCGAACCTTTCAGGCAGAATCCATGACCTTAATGGCAGGTATTATCAGTATATATGGATTCTCCTGCTGGTTGAATTCAGGCAAAAAATGGCAATTACTGTCATCTGCCTGCTTTCTGGCTCTGGCCTGCTTACTTAAAGTTTTACCGATCGTATATTTTGGTTTACCTATTGCCTACCTCGCCTATTTAAACTATGGCAAAAAGATGGTCTTTAAGATATCTATCTGGCTCTATGTGGGATTTGTTTCAATCGTCACAATCCTCTGGTACTATCATGCCCATCAAATCTATTTAGAGTCCAATCTTACCTTTGGCTTCTGGAGCAATCAAAGCGATCGATTTAAATTTTCTTTGCTGGTGTCAGTCCAATTTTGGCTTGATATCTTGTTCCGCTTGATTTTTCGACACTTTGCTGTTTTTGGCTTCCCCATTTTTTTAATTGGGCTAACCATGCAGCGCAAAGCTGCGCAAGAATATATGTTCGATGTGGGATTGTTGGGAGTTCTTATTACAACTATTGCCGTACCGACTTCTAGCTATATTCACGAATACTATCAGTTGCCTTTTATGGTTTTTGCTGTCCCTTTTATAGGGAAAGTACTAGCCAATATGTCTCATCTTGCCTCACCCACGCTGAAATATTCTTTGACAACCTGTCTGATTCTAATTTTTGCTTTGGGATCAGGCATCTATGCATTGGACTATATGCGTCCTGAGCAACCTAAAAAATCAGATGTGTATGCTCTGGCTCAACAGATTCAAGCGTTAACACCACCATCCTCGATCGTCGTTGCAATGACCGGTGGCGATCCCACCTTGCTATATCTCTCTCATCGCAAAGGCTGGTTGGTGGTTCCCGAACAAATTACAGATGATTACCTCACACAACGGACTGCTGAGGGGGCAGGCTACCTAGTTGGCAACTACACCGTCATTCAGAGCTATGCTCCTTTCACAGATATCGCCCAAAAGCAAAGAATCCGCACAATCATCCAGACTCGTTCCAGGGTACTGGTCAATACAGACCGCTTCTTTATCGGTGCCATTCCGTAGCGTTATTGAGAGAATCGCTATACCAGAATGGACTGGTTCCGGAGGAAGCCGTCCAGGGTGGGTCGATCGGGCATGGCTACCTGAGCCCCTGCTTTCGTAGTGGAGAGGGCTCCTGCCGCAGCTCCCCACATCACGGCCTGTTTCAGGGATAGTCCCTCGGCCAGAGCCACAGCTAATCCCCCATTAAAGGCATCTCCGGCGGCTACCGTATCCACAGCTTGCACCGGAAAGGCTGGGGCAAAGAAAACTTCCTGCACAGAGGCACAAAAGACTCCCCTGACCCCCAGCTTGATGATAGCAATGCCCACCCCCCGTCGGAGCAAGGTGGCAGCCGCTTCAGTCCAGGCTTCCGGGCAGGTGATGGGAAACCCAACCAGTTGCTCTGCCTCAATCTCATTGGGGGTGATGATGTCCACCAAGGGATATAAATCGTCGGGAATATCGGGGCGGCAGGGAGCTGGATCCAGAATTACCCGCACCCCTGCGGCCCTGGCTGCCTGAGCAGCGGCCCTTACTGCCGGGAGAGGAACTTCAAACTGGAGCAACAGATTAGTGGTTCCTGGTAACAACGGGATTAATCGGTCCACATCTTGCCGACTGACCCGTCGGTTGACACCAGGGGTGACGATAATCTGGTTCTCCCCCCGATCGTCCACCGCAATCAAGGCCACCCCAGAGTGATCGGACCCATCCACCAGGACGGCTTTTGTCTGCACCCCAGCGGTCTGGAGACTACTCAATAACTCCTGGCCAAAGCCATCGGCTCCAACCCGACCCACCATCGTCACCGGGGCTCCCAGGCGAGCTGCAGCCACAGCCTGGTTGGCTCCCTTGCCCCCCGGACTGGTGTGAAAACTATGGCCCAGAATCGTTTCTCCGGTCACGGGCAGGCGAGGTGTCCGGGCCACCAGGTCCATATTGATGCTGCCGAAAACAAGAATGGTCATACTTCAGACAGAGAAATTCTGCACCAACCCACTGATGCCATTGGCCATATATTGCACAGCCAAGGCCGAAAGGAGCACACCCAGAACCCGAGTGATAACATTAATGCCTGTCTGCCCCAGCAGGTTAGAGAGGGGATTGGACAACCGTAAAATCATGTAGGTCATCACTAGGACCAGACCTGCCGTTCCGAGAACGATCGTCAGCCCCTGGTAATAGGATTGGGCCTCATGGGAAAGGATGGAAACACTGGCCAGAGCTCCTGGCCCTGCAATCAAGGGGATGGCCAGGGGAAATACCGTAATATCCTGGCGGGAGCGGGCCTCTTTCTCTTCCTCTTCGGTTTCTCGTTCGGTATGGGCAAATACCATGTCGATCGCCAGCTTGAACAAAAGAAATCCTGCTGCCGCCTGAAATGCCTCCAGGCTAACTTCCAGGTAATCCAGCACCAGGCTACCAACCAGGCCAAATACCAGCAGAATCAGGGCTGAAATCAGGACGGCCTGACGGGCAATCTGCAACTTTTCCGCAGTGGAACGATCAAGGGTCAGTAGCATAAAAATGGGAGCCAGACTGACCGGATCAATGACGACAAAGAGGGTGACGAAGGCTTTACCAAAGAGAGGTAGCATTAATCGAGAGGATAAGGGATGGTGCGCTTACCCTTACTGTAGGGCATAGGAAAGCTGCTGGATTGCTCTTCGCTGACAGTTTACGCTCCTACCGGGAAGGGGGAGCCACTGAGAACCCCCGACGGTATGTTCTGGCTGCAGCGATCTGGATCTGGAACTGGACGCTGTCCACGCCGCTGCTACTGCGGACTTCCAGGGTCCAGTTACCGGGACGGGGGGACCAGAACAGGGAAGAAGTCGATCGAGTGGCCAGTTTCTCCCCATTCAGCCACCATTCAACAGGCTGGCTTGGCATAGAGGCCAGTTTGAACTCCAGTTGCTGAGGACTGTCCGAGTTTTGCATCGCCGCTGCATCAATCACGAAATAGTCCCCATTGCGGGGAGCCACAATGCGGAGATTGCCCTGGGCCAGGTGCGGCTGTTGCAGGGCCAGCCATTCGTTATACTCCGAAGGCAGATTGAGGCGATAGGGCAGACCCTGGCCTGGAGAGACAACAGCTTGATAAAAAGTATCGGGCTGGCGCTCATAGGCAGCCAGGTCTTCAGGGAAAAAATACTCCTGGACCACAGCAGGGCAGGCTGGGGTTGGCTTCATCCCGGATAGGGCACAAACAGGTCGTTCGATCATCCCTGCTGGCGGTGGGAAGGCTGTCGGTTCCTGCTGTTCATGCAGGTGCAGCAGAATCCGATTCCATAGGGGCGCAGCCCCGGTCACCCCAGAAACCTGGCGCATGGGTTCTCCATTAAAGTTTCCCACCCAGGTGGCTACCGTGTAGTCTCTGGTGAAGCCCACGGTCCAGGTATCTCGAAAATCCGAGGAGGTGCCCGTTTTCACGGCTGCCGAAAAGGGTAAGTTCAGAACCGAATTCACCCCAAAGGCTCTGGCCCTGGCGTGGGAGTCCCTCAGGATATCCGTGATCAAAGCCCAGACCACGGATGAACCGATAGTCATTGGTCCTTTGTCACTCGTCCTTTGTAGAGTTTTCGGTTCAAATGACAAAGAAGCAGTGACCAATGACGGTCTAACCCTTTGACCTTGATTCGCGATCGTGACATAAGCCTGGGCCAGTTCCCAAAGACTGACTTCCCCGCTGCCTAGAGCCAAACCAAGACCGTAATAGTCGGGGGATTGGTTCAGATGGGTGAACCCCAGCTCATGCAGGCGAGTCAGAAAGGTTCCGACCCCAGTTTTTTCCAGGACTCTGACTGCCGGGACGTTGAGGGAATTAGCCAGGGCTACCCGCACTCGCACCGGTCCCAGAAACCTCTCACTGTAGTCTGTAGGGCTATACAGCCTTGCTCCCGGAATGGCATAACGGGTTGGCACATCAGCCAGTACGGTATTGGGGCGAATGACCTGCTTTTCCAGAGCCAGTTCATAGAGAAATGGTTTTAAGGCCGAACCAGGCTGGCGGAGGGCCTGGACACCATCATTACGTCCTCCTGCAGCAGTATCGAAGTAATCTGGGGAACCGACATAAGCGAGAACGTCGCCATTGTGGTTGTCCATCACCAGAGCGGCAGCCTGATGGACGTTGTGGGGGGCCAGGGTTTGGAGAACCTGCTCTACTTGAGTTTCGACAAATTGCTGCAGCGATCGATCGATCGTCGTCTGGATACGGGCAGGATGGTCTACTGGGAGCTGGCTGGCCAGCCAGAAGAGAAAATGGGGAGCAGCGATGATACCCTGCTGCCGGGATTGCAGAGAAACGGGTTCAGCTTTGGCTACCCTGGCCTGGGCCGGGGTAAGATAGCCATCTTTGACCATGCGATCGAGGACATAAGCCTGCCGCTCCTTCAGCCGCTCCCAGTGGTCATAGGGGTGGAGGTACACCGGGTCATTGGGCAGGGCTGCCAGTAGGGTCGCCTGAGCGACCGTCAGGTCGCTGGCAGGAATACCGAAGTAGGTCCGGGCGGCAGCCTCCACCCCATAGATATTGCCTCCCATGGGCAAGCGGTTGATGTAAGCCTGGAGAATCTCATCCTTGCTCATACCGGCGGCAATGCGCCAGGAGAACCAGATCTCCTGGGCTTTGCCCCAGAGGGTAGTGGGGACGGGGTCCACCATCTTAGCCAGTTGCATGGTGATGGTAGAAGCTCCACTGCGGAAACGACCGGCCCGGATGGCCTCCAGCACCGATCGCCCGATCGCCCGCATCTCTAAAGGACCGTGTCGGTAGAAGCGACCATCCTCCGCCGCCAGGATCGCCTGGAGGAAGCTGGGGGAGACCTGATTCAAAGGGACGACAGCGGTATGGTCCTGGTCCCGAGTCAGGAGGGTGCCCAGGGGCAGACCATGGCGATCGGTGACCTCGATCGCCTGTTCATCCTGGTTCAAATCTGCAGCTCGGACGGGGGCCAAATAGGGGAGCAGGCGCACCGTCAGGCAGATCAGGACAATCGCCAGAAGCCCTTGCACGATCGGTCTATATCGCCGTAAAAAACTTGATCTAACGCCCTGCAATCTCCACATGGCCATGTCCCCATAGGCTGGTAGGGTTACGATACATTATGCTTCTCCTGCCTTACAGACGGGGTTCAAAAGACTAAAACCATCCATGCGCCGAGATTCAATTTTTTATCGCCTGTTTCAACAATCTCCTGGTTTACTGTTTGAACTGCTGGCTGTCTCACCCGCTAACGCCGCCGACTATCGGTTTGACTCAGTGGCAGTCAAGGAACCGAGGTTTGAAATTGACGGGGTATTTTTACCTCCCGATAGGTCTGAACCAGGGGTGGTGTATTTTTGTGAGGTGCAGTTTCAACGGGACGAACGACTCTACGAACGGTTATTTGGAGAAGCATTGCTCTATTTCTATCGCAACCGCGATCGATACTCCAACTGGCAGGCAGTGGTAATCTATCCATCTCGCAGGATCGAGCAGCGTGAAACTGCTCCATACAGGGCTTTACTAGAAAGTAACCAGGTCCATCGAATTTATCTGGAGGAGTTGGGCGCGATTGAACAACTGCCCCTGGGAGTGGCTTTGATGGTCTTGACCACAATAGAAGAAGAACAGGCATCCCAGGCAGCCAGAGGGCTTCTAGCCAGAGTCCAGGAAGTACCAGAGCCAGGAGTCCGTCGTGGCATCATAGAACTGGTGACGACAGTTATGGTATACAAGTTCACGAATATGAGTCGGCAGGAGGTAGAGCAGATGCTGGGAATTAGCCTGCAAGAAACGCGAGTCTATCAGGAAGCTAAAGCGGAAGGTCGCCAGGAAGGTCGCCAGGAAGGTCGCCAGGAAGGTCGCCAGGAAGGTCGCCAGGAAGGTCGCCAGGAAGAAGGGCGATCGTTGCTCCTGTTGCTGCTCGGACAGAAATTCGGTCCTTTGCCCGATCACCTATCCGAGCAAGTTTCTGCCCTTAACCTGGACCAGTTAGAGTCCCTGGCCTTAGCTCTTTTAAATTTCACCCATCTCGCTGATCTGGAAAATTGGCTGCAGCAACAATGAGTCTCGCCCTTAATGCCTTCTATGCTAGTGCTCTATGTTACGTCTTTGCCATAGTTGAGCGTTGAACGATAGAAAGACCTTGGCTTATGGATATGAAACTGTAAAGTTAGCGGTAGCAATTTATGTCGCTTTTGGATCGGTCACCTCGGTACTATGGGTATCAGATCTAAAAATTTCATTAAACTTAACAGGTAGCCAGCATGACCGCAGCGACTCCCAATCCCACAGCAGCAATCCCAGATTTTTGCGATGGTATTCAGTACTTTGGGCCTGATCTGCCGGATTTTGAGACCTATGGAAAAGTTCCAGCGATCGCGGCCACTGCTCAGGCTATTGCCAGTCCAACGGATGGGGCTGCGGTCTACCAGACTCTCCTCTACGCCGATGCCTTGCGTTACCTGACACTGCAAATTACAGGCAGTAAGGCATCGGGTCATCCGGGTGGGTTTGCCAGTCAGGCGGAAGCCTACGCAGCGTTGGTGATGCTGGGCCACAAGAATATTCTGACGGAGGTCGGTCACCATGCTCCTGGTTTTTACAGTGCCATGTTCCTCGATCGCTCCCTGGAGGATATGGGCATCGAGACGGTGCAGCAGTTGCGCGATCGTTTCCGGGAACGGCACGGCCTGTTAGGGCACCTCTCTGGCTTCATTCCTGGTATCCTGGCTCCGGCTGGACCACTGGGACAGGGGCAACACTTCGCCATGGCTGCCGCTCTGCTCCATCGCCAGACCCTCTTTCCTTTCACTGTCGGAGATGGGGGCCTGGGAGAGCCTTATATCATGAGTTCCATGGCCCACTTCCATACGGCCTATCCGGAAGCGACTAACTTTCTGCCGGTGCTGGTCTGGAATGGCTATAGTCAGGAGCATCACAGTATGGTGTCCCTCCAGTCCAATGAAGCTATGATTGGTTACTGGCGAGGGAATGGCTTTGAGGAAGTGGTTCTGATTGATGCAAAGGATTTTGATGATCAAAATCAACCCGGAGCCTATGTGGATAGCACGGCTTTCTCTCTGAAACAGCGGCTGGCCTTTACGGAAGCGGTGCTGGTGGCTGCCGATCGGGCGGCCAGATCTGCCCTAGCAGGGCAACTGACGGCCCTGATCATCAAACAACTCAAAGGGGCAGGGGTTCATGCCAGAGGAGCCAAGTCCCACAACCTCTATCCCAAGGACACCCTGGACAGTCCCCATATTGCGGAATCTCTTCAGGGGCGAGCCCTCTCAGTTGCTGCCTGGGAAATTGTCCGCACAAACTGTGAACGAGCCGCTGGTGGACCTGCCGCAAAAATTGCTGTCACCGAATCTGTGCTTCCCCTGGTCGATCTGGGGCAATTGCCCCTGGAGGAATATGTGGTCGGGGGAGACCCGAAGGTTTCGACCACAGCCATGGGAGCGCTGGTGGCGGCAGTAGGTCAGGCCGATCGTACTTTTATGGTCACAAATGCGGATGGCAATGAAGCTTCGGGGATTGCCAACATCAACCAGGCGCTTAAAATTATTCATCCAACCCCGGACCCCCTCTATAACCAGAGTCCCACCGGTCAGGTCTATGAACCTTTGAGTGAAGATGCCTGTGCTGGTCTGGCGGCGGGGATGGCTCTAATGGGAGCCCGTACCCTCTGGTGTTCCTATGAATCCTTTGCCATCAACGGCCTGCCCATCTGGCAAACGGTGACCCAGGCTATGGCCGAACTGCGTCGTCCCACCCCTTCGACGGTGACCCTGTACACGGCAGGAGCCCTGGAGCAGGGCCGCAATGGTTGGACCCACCAGCGCCCGGAAATCGAAGCCTACTTTGCAGCCATGATGCGGAATGGCAATATCTTCCCCCTGTTCCCCCCCGATGCCAACAGTATTCAGGTGGCCTATGACTGGGCCTTGACCTCAAAGAATAAGGGCATGGTGATTACCGCCAGCAAGTCAGCCTTACCGATTCGCACCACCTTTGAGCAGTCCCGTCAGGGGCTGGTGGAAGGAGCGATCGTGCTGCAGGAAACCGCCGGTTCCAAAACGGTGGTCTTTGCTGTGGTGGGGGACATGACCCTGATTCCCGTGTATGAAGCCGCGAAACTTCTTGCTGATCAGGGCATCGGCACCCGCATTGTCTCGGTGTTCAATCCTCGACGGCTGTATCGGCCTACAGATGTGGCCTGGGAGATGTGCTCTGAACCCGATGGCGATTTCCTGAGGGACGATCGCTTTGAGGCCATCTTTGGTGGGGATGCCCTGGTGGGGGTGACGGGGGGCGCGGCCCTGATGCTGGAACCGGTGATGCTCCGCAGCATGGCCCGCCGGGATACCTTTGCCTGGAAGCGAGGTGAAACGACAGCAACGGCAGGGGAACTGATGGGGGTCAATGGTCTGACGGCTGCTGCTTTGGTGCGCCGGTCTCTGGAACTGGTGAGCTAGGCTGATCTCGCCAGAGGGCAATGCCGCCGAGCAGTCCGGCAATATTGGGGACAATGGTCACATCTGGCGGCAAATCCAGGGTAATCTTCTTGGTGTTGCCGCCCCCAATATAGAGCCGATCGTAGTTGAACAGGTTCTGCAGCAGACCGATCGCTTTCTGTAAGCGTCGGTTCCAGCGCTCCTTCCCAATATCATTCAGGGCCTCCCGGCCCAACTGTTCCTCGTAGGTCTGGCCTCGGCGGAAAGGATGGTGGCCCAATTCCAGATTGGGGACAAGTTGACCGTCTACAAACAGGCCGGAGCCAACGCCGGTTCCCAGGGTCATCACCAGTTCCACTCCCTGACCGGAAATGACCCCCAGGCCCTGCATGTCAGCGTCGTTGATCACCCGCACCGGTCGTCCGAGTTGGGTGCCCAGGGTTGTGGTTAGATCAAAGCCAACCCAGTCGGGATGCAGGTTGACTGCGGTATAGACAACACCCGCCCGGATGACACCGGGAAATCCGACGGAGACCCGATCGAAGTCGCCATGAGAAGGGAGCAACTGATTAATCACAGCCAGCACAGATGCCGGTGTTGCCGGTTCAGGGGTATCTAACCGGGCTCGCTCGGTAAGGGGATTCCCCTTGCTGTCCAGCACCATCACCTTGATACCGCTGCCACCAATATCAACAGCCAGGGTTCGGAGAGAATGTTCTACTTGCGTCATCGGGGTCTTTTGTTGCATAGAATCGTTACCATCCTACCTGGCTCATCCTTCCCATGAACTTTTCTCAGTCACGAAAAACAGCATTAGTCACAGGAGCTTCTGGTGGCATTGGGGCTGATTTGGCTGAAGTCCTGGCTCAGAATGGCTACAATCTGGTTCTAGTGGCTCGCAGTCGGCAAAAACTGCTAGACCTGGCGGATCAGCTCCGGCAAAAATATGGGGTTGCCGTCAGGGTGCTGGTAATGAATCTGGCCCTGCCGAATGCCCCCACGGAAATTTATAGCGACCTGCAACAGGCGGGTATCTCGATTGATCTGCTGGTCAACAATGCTGGCTTTGGCGGTTATGGCCCCTTTGTAGATACCGATCTGACGACTGAGCTGGAGATGTTGCAGGTCAATCTTGTAGCCTTGACTCACTTGAGTAAGCTCTTTCTCAAGGGAATGGTTGAGCGGCGTTGGGGCAGAATCCTGAATGTGGCCTCTACAGCAGCTTTTTTACCCGGACCCTTAATGGCTGTGTACTATGCCAGTAAGGCTTATGTCCTGTCCTTTTCGGAAGCCCTGGCTAATGAGGTAGCGGGCACTGGGGTAACGGTGACGGTGCTCTGTCCTGGTCCTACGGCGACTGGGTTCGAGGCCAAGGCTCACCTGGAGCAGTCCAAACTATTCAAGGGTCAGGTGATGGAGAGCCGCAGGGTGGCGATCGCAGGCTATCGCGGGCTGATGGCAGGTCAGGCGATCGTGATCCCCGGTTTGAGTAATCAATTGGGGCCACTGCTGGCCCGCTTTCTGCCCAGAAGCCTGGTCCGTCGCCTGGTCAGGAATGCCCAGGAGCGTCCCTGATCCCTGTCAGGCAGGTGATCGCTGGAGGACGGGAGTGGGTAATCTAGGGTATAGGACGGTTCTTCTCACTATTCAGTTGCGGTAACCATGAAAAATCTTGAGGCCCAAACGACTCAGCGTCATCCTCTGCAACGGCTCAAACAGAAGTTTGCCGAGCTGTCTCTCGTCTCTGCCCTGGGATCCACCTCTTCCAGGCAAGATCAGAATGCGGAAACTGGCAAACCCCTGAGTTATGAGGAAAAGCGGGCTCAGGGACGGGATCGTTTCCGGCGCATCATCACCCTCATCTCTCTAATCTCTTTTGGTGGAAGTATTTCCACTGGCATCGTCCACACCTTTAGCCAGGCCAGTGATGCGGATAAACCCATCCAGGCGGTGCAGCAAACAGAGCAACTCCGACGGCAACAATTTTCGGCTGAAGAACAGGGATACCTGATTGTGCTGAAGCGAGAACCCAATAATCAGGTGGCTCTGGATGGGCTGGCAGCAGTGCGGATCAAGATGCATGACTGGAAAGGCGCGATCGAACCGCTGGAAAAACTGGTTGCGCTCAATCCGGGTCGGGAGGACTGGAAAACTCTGCTGGAGAACATCAAGCGCAGAGCGAATCAGAAGTGATGGAAATTAAACAGTAATTTTATGTTCGATCAAAAGGCAATTCTGATCACGGGAGGGACGGGCTCTTTCGGTAAGCAGTGTGTCAAAACTCTGCTGAACCGATATCAACCGCGCCGGATCATTGTTTACTCCCGCGATGAGCTGAAGCAATATGAAATGGCTCAGGAATTCAATGCGCCCTCCATGCGCTATTTCCTGGGGGATGTGCGGGATAGTGCCCGCCTGCATCTGGCCCTACGGGATGTGGATTATGTGATTCATGCGGCAGCGCTGAAACAGGTGCCTGCTGCAGAATACAACCCGATGGAATGTATTAAAACCAATGTGATTGGGGCGAATCACGTTATTGATGCCGCGATCGCCAATCAGGTGGCGAAGGTGGTGGCCCTGTCTACGGATAAGGCGGCAAACCCAATTAATCTGTATGGAGCAACCAAGCTGGCGGCGGATAAGCTGTTTGTGGCAGCGAACAACATCACCGGGGCTTTGCGGACTCAGTTCGCTGTTGTCCGGTACGGGAATGTGGTGGGGTCGCGGGGTTCAGTGGTGCCCTTTTTTCAAAAACTGGTGCAGGAGGGGGCGACGCAAATTCCCATCACAGACCCCCGCATGACCCGCTTCTGGATCACCCTACAGCAGGGGGTAGACTTTGTGCTCAAGAGCTTTGAGCGAACTCAAGGGGGCGAAATTTTCGTGCCTAAAATTCCATCAATGACGATTACCGATCTGGCCGCTGCGATCGCCCCCGGGTTACCCACTCGGGTCACGGGCATTCGTCCGGGGGAAAAACTTCATGAGGTCATGTGTCCGGCGGATGACTCTCGCCTGGTCTTAGAGTTCAGCGATCACTATGTAATTCGGCCCTCGATCGTGTTCAATTCGGAGATTGACTTTGCTGTGAATGCTCTGCAGGAGCATGGAACGCTCGTGCCAGAAGGGTTTCAGTACAGTTCAGATACCAACACCTGGTGGCTGAAGGGGCATGAGCTTCTGGATATGCTGCAGGCATGACTTCCTTCATTCCCTATGGCCGCCAGGATATTCAACCGCCGGACATTGCTGCCGTCCTGGAGGTGTTACAGTCGGACTGGTTAACCCAGGGACCGGCGATCGAGCGGTTTGAACAGGCGGTTGCTAACTCCTGCGGGGTGCGCTACGCGGTGGCGGTGTCCAGTGCGACAGCGGCTTTGCATATTGCCTGTTTGGCGATCGGGCTCGGACCCGGCGATCGGCTCTGGACCTGTCCTAACACTTTTGTCGCTTCTGCCAACTGTGGCCTCTACTGTGGGGCTACGGTGGGTTTTGTCGATCTGGACCCCCACACCTACAACCTGAGTCTGGCGGAGTTGGAGCGAAAACTGGTGCAGGCAGCGGCGGCTGGGACAGTACCCAAGGTGCTGGTGCCAGTTCATTTTGCCGGTCAGTCCTGTGAGCTGGCACGGATTGCAGACTTGGCTCGCCAATATGGGTTTCGAGTCATCGAGGATGCCTCCCATGCGATCGGGGGCCAGTATCGGGGGCAGGCGATCGGGTCCTGCCAATTCTCGGATCTGGCCGTGTTCAGTTTTCATCCGGTGAAAATCATCACCACAGGCGAAGGGGGAATGGTGCTGACCAATCAGCCGGATCTCTACGAAGCGCTGATCCGGTTGCGGACCCATGGCATTACCCGCAATCCAGCCCTGATGCAGGAGGAGTCCCACGGTCCCTGGTACTATCAGCAACTGGAACTGGGGTTTAACTATCGGATGACGGACATCCAGGCAGCCCTGGGATACAGCCAGATGCAACGGCTGCAGGAATTTGTGACCCGGCGGCGGTTCCTGGCCGATCGCTATACCACCCTGCTCCAGGATCTACCCCTGACCCTGCCCTGGCAACATCCGGACACGGCCTCTAGCTGGCACCTGTATGTGATCCGGTTGCATCTGGAGAAATTGCAACGATCGCAGCGCCAGGTATTTGAAGCCCTGCGGCAGATGGGGATTGGGGTGAATTTGCATTACATTCCAGTTCATACCCAGCCTTACTATCAGGCTCTGGGGTTCCGTTGGGGGGATTTTCCCCAGGCGGAGCAGTACTATCGGGAGGCGATCAGTTTGCCGCTCTACCCCGGTCTGAGTCTGGCAGATCAGGATCGGGTCATTCAGGCTTTGAGTGAGATTCTGTCATGAAAGTCGTCATCATTGTGCAGGCGCGGATGACTTCGACCCGTCTGCCGGGGAAGGTGCTGCTGCCGGTGCTGGGGAAGCCATTGTTGGAATATCAGTTGGAACGGCTACAGCGGGTCACTCTGGCCGATCAGGTGGTGGTGGCCACCACCACGAATGGGACGGACCAGCCGATCGTAGACCTGTGCGATCGACTGGGGGTGCCGTCCTTCCGGGGTTCGGAGCTGGATGTACTGGGCCGCTATGCAGGGGCAGCGCTGGCTTTTGGAGCAGAGGGGGTGGTGCGGGTGACTTCGGATTGCCCACTGATCGATCCGCTGGTGATTGATCAGGTGATCAGGCTGGATCGGGAGCAACCGGATGATTATGATTATGTGGCGAATGTCAGCGAGCTCGTGCGGACCTATCCCAGGGGGATGGATACGGAGGTGTTTAGGGCGGAGAGGTTATACCAGGCCGATCGGGAGGCAACCCTGGAGCCAGATCGGGAACATGTGACCCCATACATCATTCGGCATGCACCGGAGGAACGGCGGGGACTGGTTCGCTACGATCGGGATGAGAGTCGTCACCGCTGGACGGTGGATACGCCAGAGGATTTTGAGTTGATCCGGCGCATGCTGGAGGTTCTGATTCCGGTAAAGCCAGAATTCACCCTGGAGGATGGGCTGGCGTTGCTGTCTCGCTATCCAGAATGGGGGGAGATTAATGCCCATGTTGAACAGAAGCAGTATGGACAATGAAGATCGTTTTGCGGGCGGATTCATCAATCCAAATGGGGACAGGGCATGTAATGCGCTGTCTGACACTGGCGATCGAACTGCGGGAACGGGGCCATAACCTGACGTTTGTCTGCCGGGACCTGCCCGGGAATTTGGTGGCATTGCTGGAGGCGCGCGGATTTCCGGTGCAGGTGCTGCCCGCTCCGGATCATTCCCTGGCCCTGGAAGATTCTCCCTATGCCCGCTGGCTGGGAGTGCCCTGGGAGGTAGATGCAGCTCAGACCCAGGCGGTGATTCCGGCAGAAACGGATTGGCTGATTCTGGACCACTATGGCCTGGATGCCCGCTGGGAGAGGCGTTTGCGATCGCAGGTGGGGCAAATTCTGGTGATCGATGATCTGGCAAATCGGTCCCATGATTGCGATCTGCTGCTGGATCAGAATTTCTATGCTAACCAGGAGCTGCGCTATCAGGGCCTGGTGCCAGCCCATTGTCGGTGTCTGCTGGGGCCGCAATACACCTTACTCCGATCGGAGTTTTTGGCAGCTCGGCAAACTTTGCAATCGCGGGCTGGTGAACTCCACCGGGTTCTGGTTGCTTTCGGGGGCAGTGATCCGACGAATGAAACGGCGAAGGTGCTGGCAGGGATTGCCCTGTTGCAGGGGGAGATGGCTGTGGATGTGGTGGTGGGTCAGGCCCATCCGGAGCTGACGGCGATCGCGCAGCTCTGTAGCGAGAGGTCAAACTGGACGTACCATTGCCAGATTGATTACATGGCGAAACTAATGGTGCAGGCGGATTTGGCGATCGGGGCGGGGGGGAGTACCAGTTGGGAGCGCTGCTGCCTAGGACTGCCAGCCCTAGTCGCCGTGACGGCTGAAAACCAGCTGGAGCTAACCGCAGATTTGGCAACCTGGGGCGCGATCGTCAATTTGGGCTGGGCCGATCGCCTGACTGGGGAAGACTATGGGCAAGCCATCCGCAGTCTGACCGCTACCCAACTCAGTCAGATGTCCCAACGGGGGCTGGTCCTGGTGGATGGGGCAGGATGCTCCCAGGTTGCCGCTAATATCTCGCTCTAACCGGGGAACACTCTCTAAAGACGCCCTCATGGGTATCTCTTGATTGTTTCTTAACTCAAATCCAGGATGCAGCAGCTATGCGGCTAGTTAAAATTGCTCACCATGAGATTGGACTGGGCCATCCTCCATTTATCGTGGCTGAAGCGGGGATTAACCACAATGGCGATCTGGCAACTGCCTGTAAAATGGTTCGGGTTGCAAAGGCTGCCGGTGTCAGCGCCATTAAATTTCAGACGTTTAAGGCTGAGGAGTTTGTCGGCGATCCCCAGCAGACCTATACCTACCAGTCCCAGGGCCGGGAGGTGACCGAGTCCATGCTGGAGATGTTCAAACGGTACGAATTTTCGGCTGCAGAATGGGCCACGATTAAACGCTACTGCGACGAAACCGGAATTCTGTTCCTGTCCACCCCCCAAAATCGATCGGACCTGAATCTTCTCCTCGACCTGGGTATCTCCGCCATCAAAGTGGGCTCCGATGACTTTACGAACCTGCCCCTGTTGCAGGACTACGCTACCACTGGCCTGCCCCTGATCGTCTCCTGTGGCATGGCGGATCTCTCCGAAGTCCATCAGGCTCTGGCGGCGATCGGTGCTCTGGATGGGTACCCGACGATTCTGCTGCTCTGTACCTCCCAGTATCCGACGCCTCCGGCGGATGTGAATCTGCTGAAGCTCCGCACCCTGGCGGCGGCGTTTCCGGATCTGGTCCTCGGTTTTTCTGATCATACCCAGGGTCCCCTGGCTTCCTCTCTGGCGGTGGCTTTGGGGGCGTCCTTCTTCGAGAAGCACTTCACCCTGGACCATGACCTCCCAGGACCAGATCACTGGTTTTCAGAAGATTCGATCGGGCTGCAAGAGTGGACGACGGCGATTCAAACTGCCCATCGGATGCTGGGCAGCAGCATAGTACGGCCCACGACAGCCGAACAGGAGATGCGCACCCTGGCCCGCCGCAGTGTTGTGGCACTGCGCCCAATTCAGTCGGGTGAGTCCCTGGGACCGGACAACATTGGCCTGCGCCGACCGGGCAATGGGTTGCCCCCGGCCTTCCTGGAACAGGTGTTGGGCTTAACAGCCGTGCGGGAGATGCCACAGGGGCACGCTTTGCAACTGGGAGACTTTCACTAATGGATCTGGAAGAATTACAGACGCTATTTAGCCAATTAACCCACTTCAAACAGAACCGCTTCCATCCCCTAGTCTGGATTAATGGAGAGCCGGAAATTGGCGAAAA
The DNA here is from genome assembly GCF_001939115.1 of Leptolyngbya sp. 'hensonii'. GTDB lineage: Bacteria > Cyanobacteriota > Cyanobacteriia. The sequence continues at coordinate 22,710 of NZ_MQTZ01000061.1, forward strand.
CGTGTATATCGGTGGCTTGTCTGAAGTGAACGCCACAGGGGCCAGGGTTGTGATTGGGGATAACTGTGATATCGCCTCTTTTGTGTCGATTAACTGTGCGGATTCCCATAAGCAATGCATCGGCTTGTCCAATCAGGTAGACCGGAAGGACATCACGATTGAAGCCCATGTGTTCATTGGCTCCCACAGCGTCATTAAGGGTGGGGCGCACATTGGCCATCATTCAGTTGTTGCTGCTGGAACGATCGTGGATGGGGTGACCATTCCACCCTATTCCCTGATTGTGGGGAATCCCATGCAGGTCAAACCGGGATACTACCTGAGCAAAATTCCCCAGGTCCAGGACGATCATGATTCCCCATAACAGGCCCACCCTGGGGCCAGAAGAAGAAGCGGCGGTCATCCGGGTGATTCGTTCCGGGTGGTTGGCCCAGGGTCAGGAGGTGCAGGCTTTCGAGGCCGAGTTGTGCAGGTTCCTGGGGTTACCGGAGCATCATGCTGTGGCACTGACCAGTGGCACAGCGGCTCTGTTCCTGGCGCTCTGGGCTTTGCAGGGGCGGGGTAAAAAAGTGGCCTTCCCGGTCTATACCTGCTCATCCATCCGCCATGCGATCGCCATGGCTGGCGGCGAAGAGGTCCAGGTCGATATCACGCCCGGAACGCCAAACCTGGCCCTGGAGCAACTGGCCCAAACAGAGGCTACCGTTGCGATCGTGCCTCACATGTATGGTCTGCCCCTAGATCTGACCCATTTGCAGGGTGTGACAGTAATTGAAGACTGTGCCCAGGCTCTAGGGGCAGTGATCCACCAGGTCCCAGCAGGCTTGCAGGGCCACATTGGGATTTTCTCCTTCTATGCCACCAAGCTCATCACATCAGGGGGGCAGGGAGGCATGGTTGTTTCCAGAGATCGGAGTTTAATCGACGCGATTCGGGATTATCGAGAATTTGATTGCCGACAGGACGATCGGCAGCGGTTCAATTTTCAAATGACGGATCTACAGGCTGCTATTGGCCGGGTGCAACTTCGCCGTCTGCCCCAATTTTTGACGCGCCGGGCCGAATTATTTCACCGGTATCAACAGGCTGGACTTCCCCTTCTGGATAGCCCCCTGAATCCCGTCCGGTTCCGCGCGATCGTCCAAACCACCCGCCCCTCAGCCCTGATCGACGCCCTGGCTGCCGCATCGGTCAAAGCCATCATTCCGATCGAAACCTGGGAACTGCTGGGTGATCCGGCCCATTTTCCGGTGGCCCGAGCCCTCACCCAGGAAACGGTTTCCCTCCCTCTCTATCCCTCCCTCCAGGATGCAGAAATGGATCTAATCCTGAATTCCTTGCTGACATTTATGGATGCTACCCCATGATTCTTTCAGCCCATCAACCAGCTTACCTGCCCTGGCTGGGATATTTTGATAAGTTGCTCAGAAGTGATCTGTTTATTTTTCTGGATACAGTGCAATACGAAAAAAATAGCTTCATCAACCGGAATCGGATCAAAACACCCCAGGGACCAGTATGGCTGACCATTCCTGTCAAAACCAAAGGTCACATCAGCTCCACGATGCTGGAAACCGAGATTGATTCTTCACAAAACTGGCGTGAGAAGCATCTGAAGTCAATTTATCTCAACTATCGCAAGGCTCCTTACTTTGAGATCTGTTATCCCAAACTGGAGTGTTTATATCAGCAGAAAATTGATTTGCTTGCCGATCTCTGCTTTGAACATTTATCCTTCTGGTTGCAGGAACTGGGGGTAAGTCCTCAACTGGTTCGGTCCAGTGCCCTCCCAATCGCCAGTAAGAAGTCTGACCTGATCTTTGATTTGTGCAGCCAATTCCAGGCTGATCGGTATATTTCAGGCACCCTGGGGCAAGATTATCTGGAGGTCGATCGCTTCCAGGCTGCTGGGATTTCGATTGAATTTCAGGACTACCGCCATCCGTCCTATCCCCAACTTTACGGCAATTTTTTGCCTTACATGGGCATTGTAGATTTGTGGATGAATTCACAGGACTTTTCGATCATTACAGGACAACCCCTATGAATTTTTCTCAAGATTGGGACCAGCGTTATCGTGCTAATACCCACCTCAGTATCTGGCCCTGGTCCGATCTGGTCAGTTATGTGATGCGCTACGCCCGCCCCCAAAGTTCAGACTTTCGGGTGCTGGAATTGGGCTGTGGCGCAGGGGCCAATATCCCTTTCTTCAACAAATTGGGGGTGCAGTACTACGCGATCGAAGGCAGTCCCCACATTGTCGAACAACTCCAAACCACCTATCCCGACCTGCACTCCCGGATTGTAGCGGGAGACTTCACCCTGGACCTTCCTTTTGACGGAACCTTTGATCTGGTGGTCGATCGTAGCGCCCTCACCTTCAATACCACAACTGCGATTCAGCAAAGTCTGGGGCAGGTTTACGCAAAACTGAAACCGGGGGGGGCTTTCATCGGCATTGACTGGTACTCAACCCAGGCAGCCGAGTATCAGCGGGGGGAACCCACTGAAGATCCCTATACCCGCACTCATTACACCGAAGGCCCCTTTGCCCATACAGGCCGGGTTCACTTCTCAGACAAACCCCACCTGCTAAACCTGTTTCACCAGTTTGAGATCACCATCCTGGAGCACAAGCTGCTGCAGCGGGAGATCCCCCAGGATGGCTTTAGCCTCGCCACCTGGAACCTGGTGGCGAAAAAAGCCCTATGACGACTCAACCTCAAACGGTTCTGGTGGTAGCGGCCCATCCCGATGATGAGGTGCTGGGCTGCGGTGGCACGATCGCCCGCCATGCCCTGGCTGGTGACACGGTCCATCTCCTCATCCTGGCAGAGGGAGCCACCAGCAGGGATTTGCTGCGCGATCGCAGCCAACGACAGTCTGAACTCTCGGCCCTGGCCACTGCGGCCCATCGGGCTGCTGGGATTCTGGGAGCCACGTCTGTAAGCCTGCACGACTTCCCAGACAACCGCATGGATAGTTGCGATCGCCTGGATGTGGTCAAGGTGATCGAACAGGTGGCCCAACAATATGCACCCACCATCGTCTACACCCACCACAGCGGGGATGTGAACATCGACCATCGCTGCATTCATGATGCCGTAGTCACGGCATTTCGCCCCCTACCCGGCAGTCTGGTCAGCACCCTGCTGTTCTTTGAAGTGGCCTCCAGCACGGAATGGCAACCTCCCGGTTCAGCACCAGCCTTTATCCCCAACTGGTATGTGGATATCTCGGCTACCCTGGACCTGAAACTACAGGCCCTGGCTGCCTACACCTCGGAGATGCGGCCCTGGCCCCATGCCCGATCTCTGGAGGCAATCCAGGCTCTGGCCCAGTGGCGGGGAGCCACGATCGGGGTTTCTGCAGCGGAAGCTTTTGTGCTGGGCCGCCATCGCGTGATCTGAAAAAGCCCCTGGCTTCTGGGTAAGATAGCCTCAGTTCCTTCTCTTCTCTTGTATCCCGCCAACAACCCAAAACCTTATGCCTACTGTCAGAATCATCGTTGTCCAGGGTCCGCTGCAATTGCTCAATGTCCTCTCTGTTTTGCGGTCTCAGGCCCAAGCGGGAGAGTACCAGAATTGTGAAGATCATCTGGTCATGGGAGGATACCGACGGGATGAGCAATTCACAAAGGTCTGCCTGCAAATTGCTAGCATCTGGCGCTTTAAGGCGATCACCACGCTGCATGATTTTGAGCTGACCTATTATCGGGATGGAGAGGATTTCCAGGCCGCAACGGCCCAAATCAAAGATTTTTTGGGGATTGCCTCAGCTGATGTGGTCTATACCTGTCGAAACTGGCAATTTATCAATGAATTGTTTCTGGTTGCCTATTCAGAGGCGCATAAAATTTGCTATGGCGATGGCCTAGGCTGGCTCGATCTAAACAGCCTTGCTTTTTATAGCACCAAGCCTTTGAACGCAACCGGATTTGTGGCGATCGATGAGGCCCACCTGATTGCTCCCGTTGACGACGGCACCTGTTTTGATCTCTGCCCCATTCGTCTGGTGCCCCCAGAAATTTTCAAGTCGGTGGTGGCAGATAGTGCTCGACAAGTTGAAGGGCTACAAGCCTATTGTGAGTCTCTAGTGGAACAGTTGGGCCAATCTATCACCCTTGTGCTCACGTCCTATGAATTTCTGGCGCAATATATCCCAACCCTGGAAGAGGAAGTTCAGTGTTATCTCTCCTGCCTGAGTAGCTGTACCCAGCCTGGAGATACGCTTCTGATTAAGCAGCATCCGAGGCAGCCCTATGAACAGGCCCAGTACCTGATCGAGGCTCTGGCGGCGGGCGATCGGACTTCGGAGGTACTGCAGAATTTTAGAGCGGTTCCGATCGAGCTCTTCACGGAGTATCTGCCCATTCGGAAGGCGATAACCTTTGGGTCTTCCTGCTGTATTTCCCTGGCTTACCTCTGCCGCTGTGAAGTGGTCATCGGTTATGGGGAACACCTGATCCGACAATTTTTCGTGAAAAAGGCTCAGGACTATCGCCTGGTCCACGAATATGCCCTATCTCTAGTTACAAACCAGGCCTATAGTGGCAGCTTCACTGCAATCCGACTGCCTGAAGTAGAGCAGCGCATGATTGTGACCCACAAACATCCGATTCGGCTACAAGCAGCTAGCCTGATCCAGCATTCCCTGCCGATCAATTTGCAGGAACAGGATGTGGTCAATTGGTTCCACCAACTCTATTACACCTCTGCTCAGCAACGGGGCGCAACCTGGCAGAAAACCTACTGGATGGGACAGGCCCTTTACAAATGTCCCCTGGACTTGTGGATTTACCAGGAGATTCTGTTTAAGCTCAAACCAGAGCTGATTATTGAGTGCGGCACCCTGTTTGGTGGCAGTGCCCTGTTCTTTGCCCAGATGTGTGATTTGCTGGGCCAGGGAGAGATTGTCAGCATTGATATTGAAGCCAAGCCCAACCGTCCTGAGCATCCCCGCATCTCCTACTGGCTTGGTTCCTCGATTTCATCTGAGATCTTTGAGCGGGTTCAGGAGCAGGTGGCCGGGAAGCAGCCAATTCTGATTGTTCTGGACTCCGATCACAGTGCCAGACATGTTCTGGATGAGCTGCGCCTGTATAGCCGGTTTGTCACGGTGGGCAGCTACATCATCGTGGAAGATAGCAATGTGAACGGCCATCCCGTCTATCTGGAACATGGTCCCGGTCCAATGGAGGCCATCCAGGCTTTCTTGAAAGAGAACTCAGAGTTTTACATCGATCGAGACTGTGAGAAGTTCTATCTGACGATGAATCCCTGCGGATATCTGCGGCGGCGATCGCTGGCTCCCTCAGAACGGGCACTGTCGCACCTGAAATTCAGTCTGACCCAGTATCAGAAGGGATGGGCGTTTGATGAAGCCTTGGCCAATCTGGGGCAGATGCGACAGGATGTGGTCGATCGCTGGCTGGCCCTGTCTCCCGAAGAACTGGAAGGACAATATAGGGGAGAATTGGGCGATCTCCACCGCACCCTTCTCCACAGTGGATTGCGCCACGAAGGGCTGACGACGACTGAACAAATGTTGCTGGATGCGCTGGTTGCCCGACTCGAATCGGGGCTGACCCGCTCCACTCTGCCTGCACTTCTGGCTGCCATGCTCTATCAACGGGCCGATCAACTTCCCCTGCCCTGTGATCTGACACCGATTCCAGACTGGTTCCTGCCAGACTATCTGAAATTCCTTTTCCACGATCAGGTCTTTTTTCGGGAAGTGGGGGAGGCAGAACGGTTTGGCCAATATTTCCAAAATTGGGTCAATTATCTGTATGAGTCCATGCAGCGAGAGCCCGATTCCCCCTTCTGGCATGAGGTTTTGCAGCAGTTCAGCCAGATGGCAAGTTTCATCCCCCTCTATTTCAATGAACTGAACTTGAAGCAGGTTTACAGTCAGCGGGCTGATATCATGGCTTTTTGCCTGGGCCAGCTCTACCATCAACCGCTGGACTACGACTTTGGTGGTCCCACTTACTACAAAAAAATCCGATTGGGAATTCTGGCCACCCACTATACCCCTGCGGCTGAGACCTTTGCAGCCCTGCCCTTATATGAATGCCTGAGCCGGGAATTTGAAGTCATTCTCTATACCCTCCGCATTACCAACCATCCCCTGGAACAATATTGCTGGAGTTGTGTTGGGAATCTCAAAACTCTGCCGGAAAAACTGGAGGATCAGGTTCGCTTCATTCGAGCAGATGATCTGGATATCCTTTTCATTGCGGGTAATATCACTGCTGTGACGAATTCTCTCTGCCTGCTGGCGCTGTATCGCCTGGCCAGGGTCCAGGTTACGAGTATTGCCTCGATCGTCACGACTGGGATGCGGCACATGGACTATTACCTGTCTGGTCAGTTGACCGATCCCCTGATCACAGCCCAGGAACACTATCGGGAAAAGCTGGTGAAGTTGGCGGGATCAGCTCACTGTTTCAGCTATCCCAGTGGTATTCCCTATAAACCTGTACCGCAGGTGGACCGATCGTCTCTGGGAATTGCTGACGATGTCGTCGTTTTTGTCTCTAGCGCAAATTTCTTTAAGCTGGTCCCAGAATTGCTGCATAGCTGGGCTCAAATTCTGGCATCTGTGCCCAACGCTCTGTTGATGCTGCTCCCCTTTGGGCCAAACTGGTCTGATGCCTATCCCAAACAGATGTTCATGGGTCATGTCGCAGCCCTCTTCGAAGAGTACGGGGTCACTGCCGATCGCCTGCAGATTCTCGACCCCCAACCGGTGCCCGATCGGGAAGGGGTAAAAGCATTCTTTCGTCTGGCAGATATTTATCTGGACTCCTATCCCTTCGCCGGTACCACCTCTCTGATGGAGCCTCTGGAGGTGGGCCTGCCGACCTTAACCCGCAAAGGGAATGCCCTGCGGGGAGCCATGGGAGCAGCCCTGATTGAGGTGCTGGGTCTGCCCGACCTGGTGGCCACCAGTGAAGCGGAGTACATTGAGCGGGCGATCGTCCTGGGCCAGGATACAGCCCTACGGCAACAGCTACGGGCAGAGGTGGAGCAGCAGATGCAGGCAGTACCAGCATTTCTCGATAGCCTGGATTATGCTGCCCGTCTCGGTCCTCTGTTTGCTGAAATGTTGCGGGGACAGTTGCGGGAATCCTTGAAACTGCGAGAGCTCAACCTGATTCTGTTTCCCGATTGGCGGGCTCCAGAAGAGGAATTGGCAGCAGATCTGGCTGTGGGTATCGCAGGAGTGCTGCGCCATCCTGATCGGCATCGCATTACCCTGCTGGTGGATAGCAGCAATGCGATCAGCGTCGAAGAGGCAGATATGGCAATTTCAAGCATTACCATGCAGTTGTTGATGGAAGAGGAGTTAGAAGCTGCAGGGGATGAACCAGAGATTTCTCTGATCAGCCGGTTTAGTGAAGCCCAGTGGTATGGGCTGATTCCCTTTGTCCAGGCCCGCATTCCCCTGGCTCAAGAAAACACGGCGGCGATCGATCAGGCCGGAGCCCGGTATCTGCCCCTCTGGGAGCCCGATCGGTAGGCCCATGCTCCAGCGTCATCCTAATTGGACGGCTTTTCTGCTCATTGGTCTGTTTTGGGCAGTTGTATTGACCAGCAGCGGGGCTTTATTTTCTGGCTATCACTTCATGGATGACCACGAAATAGCGGCCATTCATTACAGTCTGACGGTTCAAAAAACTCCCTTCTGGGAGATGGTCAGTCAATGGCTACAGGCTGATTACGGTCAGAGTCGATTCAGGCCAGTTTATTTCATTGGCCGCATCATTGAAACCAAAGTCCTGGGACTAAATTTCTGGTTCTGGTCCACCTATAAGGGCCTGCTTGGCGTTTTGACCGCTTATTGCCTGTTTCTCTTTGCCCGTCTGCTGCAGTTCACCTGGGGGGAAGCAATGCTGTTTGTCGCCCTGACAACCCTGGGTTCGCAGTCAGCCATCTGGTGGCAGCTCGGTCCGGCGGAAACCCAGGCCATGGCTTTTCTAGGGCTATCCCTCCTGGCGTTGGCGTTGGCTGCTGCCAACCGCTATAGACTCTGGGCTGAAATGGCCTTTTTCGGGTTCACCCTGCTCCTGTCCCTAACGAAGGAGAGCTTTATCGTGGTCATCCCAGCCCTAATTATGCTCAAAGTTGGGCTGACAATGCGGTTGGGGGGATATTCCTGGCTCCAATCCCTGCAGAGAAATCTGCTGACGGCCCTGATGCTACTCGAATGTTTTGGCCTGGAAATTCTGTTCATCTATACGGCTCTGGGGCGAGAACCCTCCGGCACCTCTCCCCCTCTGGGGATGTTGTTGGCTGCCCTGGGGAGTCTGCACCAGCGAGGTCCGGGATGGATTCTGTTGCTGGGATTGTTAATCATCGTTCTGAAGGGGATGGCCATGATTCCGATTGTTGGCCCGATCGTGGATCCGGTATTGGCCCGATTTCACCGCCATGACGTTGCAGGCAACGTCACGCCATGGCATATCACGATCGTTGGGTTTTATATCCTCTGGGTATTGCCCCAGGCCATCCTCTACAGTGGGGAATTGACCCAGCGGTATCTCCTGCCAGGGGTTCTGGCTCCGGTTCTGGTCAGCCTCTACCTGTATCGCTGGCTCAAACAGCATTATCCTTCCCTGCGCCTACTGCTTCTGGTTTTGATGGGTCTCAGCCTGTGCCTGCGTCTGGGGACTGTGGGTCAGGCTTCCGTGCGGTATGCCCTGGAGGGGAAATCAACGACAGCGCTTTTGTCCACGATTCAAACTCGCACCACCCCCACGGACCCGATTCTCCTGGTGACCAACCCCAGAAACTATCTGGAGTGGAACCTTTCCTTTAAGCGCTTTCTGACCGATGCCCTCGATCGTCCCAATCTTTATTTCAGTACCTACACCGCTCCTCAGGCCGCCTACATGGAAAGACTGAGGCAATGGTATAACTTTCGCTCTCTGGAAAAGTTATCAGATAAGCAGCGTATCGGTTGTATTACGATCTTTCCCCTGTTGCATCCAGCTTTCCTGCGGCGATCGAAATCCTGGTTTCAGCCAGAACGCTATCAACAATTTGTGTTTGGCAATTTCAACCGCAATCGAGATCCGAATTCGGAGATTTATCTCTACTGCAAAAAATAAAGTGGTACCTGAAGCAGTTTCAGGCTGAATGATGGGGTTGGATCAATCCCCTGATGAATTGCAAAAGTCGTTGCCAGAAGTGGTTTAATCGGGCCATCCAGCCTTTTTCAGCAACAGATTCCTTCGTACTCGACGAGAACTGTTCCTGGCAGGGAGTTTCCGTGACATCGATAATTTCGTACAGACGATACTCACCGGTTTTGCCAGGAACCTGAACCTGGACGGCCTGATTCACAATCACCAGGTCTTTCACCTGCTCATACATGGCTTCTGAGATCAGCAGAGAAGTGCCAACCTGTTTGTTCGCGGATTCAATTCGACTGGCGAAGTTGACCGCATCTCCGATCGCCGTCACCACCTTTTTCCTGAAGGCCCCGATCGAACCAACGACCGCAGGGCCATAGTGAATCCCAATCCCAATTTTCAGGCGACGGTGGTAGAGGGTTTCCAGATAGGGATTTAGCTTCTCCAGGGCTTCCAGCATTTCTACGCCCGTTCTAACAGCCCGTTCGGCGATACGATCGGAATTCTCAACTCCAAACAGCACCATCATGCCGTCGCCCATGTAGTTATTGATCATGCCGTCGTAGCGTTGAATCACCTCTCCCATGCGCTGGAAGTAGCGATTCAGCAGGTAAATCACATCGTAGGGGGTGACGGTTTCTGAAAAGGAGGTGAACCCTCGAATATCAGCGAACAGGATCGCAATTTCCTTCTCCTCCCCGATCATGCCCAGACCATTGCGATCGTCCACTTGGTCGCAGAGCAATTCAATATCTTCAACATCCAGGGCTAATCGTCGCAGGGTAACTTTCCCACTGCCCTGAAGCTGAGTCTGGCAGGCCAGACGAATGGTGGGCGATAAGTGTAATTTCTCTGTAAGAGCCTCCTCCAGAGGATTGCGGGGGGTGCAATATTCCAGCCCATCTACAATCAGGACACGACAGGTAGAACAGCGGGCATTGCCCCCACAAACATGGGTGTGGGGAATATCAGATCGCAGGGATGCTTCCAGGATCACCTCCGACTCATCCACCTCAACCAATCGTTCGTCGGGCAGGTAGTAGATTTGTGGCATCCCCTGGACTCCCAAGCATGGTATTACTCATTGCTATAGAACAATTCGCCTGATCGGTTCTCTGCTCCGGAGATAGACAAGTTTTATTGTTCTATTTCCTCAGAAATAGAGCCTTCAGGTGAGTTTTCGCTGAATTGGAGATTAAGAGGTTCCCCATCTAACTCTGCTTCGGTCAATCTCAAATCCAGTTGGATCGCATTCAGAGGGTCTAGCTCTACTTCATTTTGGGGTTCTGGTTCCGGTTTAATTCGCCGAATTGGCAGGTTGGCAATGATTGTGGTCGCCCGTTGCCGATTTTCCAGAGAAAACTCCAGGCGCTCTGTGTCCACTTCTACATAGCGAGAGACCAGTTCTAGAATTTCCGCCTGCATCTGAGCCACAATCGCAGGATTCATTTCCGTGCGATCGTTAGCCAGCACCAGCTTCAGGCGACGCTTCACATCCTCACGGCTGGAATCATGACTCCAGCGGGGAAACAGTCTCTCTAGCAATTCAATAATCATGGAGCATGAACAGTCCGAATAGGGCGGAAAGAAAGAGGATTGTGGTTAGACAATTTTGGTGGAGAGTAATTTGCGAATCCGAGACAGAATATTTCCGTTATTGCCATTTAAATCCATGAACTCTACCGTTTCACCCAGAAGGCGGCGAGCAATATTGTCGTAGGCGACTCCGGCAGGGGAAAGGGTTTCTGACAGTACCAGGGGTTCGCCCCGGTTGGTTGAGACAATCACCCGTTCATCGTCAGGAATGATACCAAGGATGGGAATGGCCAGAATTTCCTGCACATCCTCAACTGACATCATATCGTTGGCTTTGACCATGGCGGGTCGAATCCGGTTCACAATCAGGTTGATGCGCTTGATATTGTGGGCCTCCAACAAACCGACCACCCGATCGGCATCCCGCACCGCCGAGATCTCTGGGGTAGTCACAATCAGGGCTTCCCTTGCCCCGGCGATCGCATTCTGAAACCCCATTTCAATGCCAGCCGGACTGTCAATCAGGACAAATTCATAAACCTGGGCCAGGGCATTGACCAGTTTCTTCATCTGTTCGGGAGTGACCGCATCTTTGGTGCGGTTTTGGGCTGCAGGCAACAAAACCAGATTATTCTGACGTTTGTCTTTGACCAGGGCTTGTTCTAAGCGACATTCTCCAGCCAGGACTTCAACAGCCGTGTAGACAATGCGATTCTCCAGTCCGAGGAGCAGGTCCAGGTTTCTCAAACCAAAATCAGCATCCACAACGGCCACTTTGCGGCCCCGTTTTGCCAGAGCCATGCCCAGATTTGCTGTGCAGGTGGTCTTGCCGACCCCGCCTTTACCGGAGGTAATAACAATGAAGCGAGCCATGGGTGAGTGAGATTAAGGAATATCTAAATGGATTGGTGTTGACTTTAACTTAAAGTAGCGGAATTTGGGGAGATTGGCGATCGGAGAGCCCTGATTTGCATCGATCATTAATAAACCAATCTATTATGCACAAGGTCTCCCATTTGTCATAACCTCTAGCCCAGATTTTCTCTATGGAGAGCTCTCCCATGTTCTTAAAACCTCTTGGCCTCCCGATCATTACCCTGATTATCGGCGCAACCCTGACGGTAAGCTGTCAACAGACGCCACAAAACCAATTGTTAGGAGAATGGACCGGATCAGATTCATCGAACCGGCCTGTCTCCATGACCTTTACTTCCTCCAACACGATCCAGATCAAAGTCGGCGAGGAGTCTGGCGACGGAACTTACACCACAGACCTGAACCAAAAACCCGCTCACTTAACCATTGACCTGGGTAACCGGGGCAAAGTGGAGACGATTTTTGAAATCACCCAGGATGGGAAATTGCGCATAGAAAATAATAACCCTGGTAAGAGCCGCCCTGAAACATTTACAGGCCGATCGGTCCTTTTCTCCCGACCAAAGTAGTCACCATTAGCGCTTGGGCTGCAAAGTCAGAAGATTCCGTGAAAAACTGGCCGCTTTGGTCAGGCGGATGCCATCGGTAGCGACATAGGCCACTTCCGGGAAAATCTCTGTCGGTGGCTCTGGAGGACGGGCCACAAACCCGGCAATGCGGATCTGGGTGGGTTCCATCTGCAGGGCCATAATCAGGCACCGACTATTCCCCTTTGCGCCTGCGTGGGCCACTCCCCGCAACCGTCCCCAGACGAGAATATCCCCCTCGGCGACGATCGAACTCCCCGGATTGGTATCACCGACCACAATCACAGAACCGGGATGGCGGATCTCCACGCCCGATCGAACCGTGGTCTGCAGGTAAAGGGGATCAGCCAGGGCCTGACCCACTTCACTGGCAGACTGACTCAGGTGATTGCCCGAAGACTGCTGTTCCACAGAATATCCGGCTGTTGCTGCCGCAACCGCAGTCTGGCGGCGACTGGTAGAAACCCGCTTCAGCCGCAGTTGGGCTTCGGCTAAAGCGTCATGAATCTCCTGTAATTGACGGGCATCGAGGAGCCGGTTATGTGCGATGAGATGAACTATCGTTTCCGGCTGCCAGAACTTTTCACCCGCATTCAACCGCTGGTTAATCTGAAGCCAGATATCATTCCAAACAGGATTAGCGGTAGCTTCCGGAGCATCTACCTCCGGAGGCAACAGCAGTAGGAGTTGGCCATCTTCACTCTTAAAGCGGATTTGTTGCTCCAGCCCAATTTCCGAAGATTCTGCAGGACTATCTGCTGAGAGAGATATAGAGTTATCGGAGGTCATGAAAGATACCTGGCAGATTCAGAAATACACTATAGCGGTTCTTGCCCAATCCAGAGCATAAACCTCGCTACAGCAAATCTCCTCCCCATCTCCCTGCCTCTGTGGTGAATTCACTGCTTTGGTGCTTCAAACTCCTGATCTATCAGACTCTGCATCACCAGATTTGGCCAGAGGAGGAGGAAGAAGCCCATCCAGGCCAGCAGTGGAATCGCCACCAGGATTGTGACCCAAAGGATTTTCAGGAGGAACCAGCTCCCGACGATCAGCCCTATCCCCGTCAGGAGGATAGACCAGGGCTGGCACCACCAGGGTTTGAGTGTCCATGGATTGACGATCGGTTGAGGTAAAGGTTCGGGTTCAGACATGGCAGAGCAACGATCTGGACATCCCTATCTTAAGCCTGCCTTCTATCTCCCTCACCTCAATCGTCGATAAATGGTCGCCAGGGCATCTCGATCGCCCACATTTCCAGGAAACAGCACCACCGGCAAATCAGGGAACTGGGGATGATCCCCAGGTGTCCGCACGACCGAACACCCGGCCAGAATCTGCCCCAACAGCCGCACGGTCGGCAGATTAAGCCCCGTACTCAGCACATCATTCGAGGTGATCCCCCCCTTACTGATCAGAAACCCAATCTCCGATGGCAACCCCTGTACCACATCCATCAACAGAGCCGACACCGAAATCCCAAAATTTAGGCGAGTTTGACTGTCATCAAACTGTAACTCCTCACGACTGGTGTAGATGACCGGGGTATTTCCGGCTTGATGAACAGTGTGGACTTGGTCCAGAATTTCGGCCAAAAGCTGGGAGCGCCGATCGTCCCCTGTCAGCAATTGTGACACTTCCACCGTCACCCCCACTGTTCCCGGCTCCTGCAGAAGCTGTTCCAGTTGTTCCGTCGTCTTCCTCACATGGGATCCCACCAGTACCGCTCCCGGCTTTCCTCCCCGGACGTACCGGGCCATGGCCTCGGCAGCGACGGGCTGGGGGGGCAGGGCAGCCAGAGCCGTCAGAATACTGGCCGCACTGCGGAAGAGAAAGCGTTTACCCTGGGAGGCTGCCGTCAGAATATCCTGGGCAAAACGATTCAAATCGGCCTGAGTTTCTCCATCCACCACCCCACAGCGATTCCCCTGAAGCTGTAGCAATCGCTCCAGACTGCCAGCCCGAATATCGGTTAACAGAAACCGTTCCACCTGATCCGCCGGAATTCTCCCCTGGGTTTTTTCAGCCACGTAATCGGGCAAATAGCTGTGATGATAGGCAAAAACCGAATCACGGGCAAATTCCGTTTCATGGACAGGGGTGGGCACCCCATTGATGATCAGGTAATGCACGCTATCGCGAGTGATTCGTCCCCCTTCAAAGAAAGCGGGCACGAGAAAGTGGGCATCAAAGGAACCGAGTTCCTGGGCGATGACATCGGTTTCGATCGGATAATGGCCCCGCAAGGTGGAGTCCGATCGACTCACCACCAGAAAATCCTGGATACCCTCAGCGGCGATCGTGACTTTCAGGTTGTGGCAAACCTCCTGAGTCACAACAGCGGCCTGTTCCGGTGTCAGGGCTCTGGTGTTGGTCAGCACAAAGAAGATCGGGGAATCATCCCTGAGCCCAATCCGCAGGGTGGCTTCATCCCAGCGAGTCAGGAGCAGGCAACTGTGAACCGTCTGGGAGCCGGTCGGGTCATCATCGAGCACAATAATCTTGGGCCTGGAGGTCATCGGGCAGTTCTGAGTCCATCGATCGTCGTTGTTATTCTCTCAGGAATTCACCCTTAAGATTGACCTCTTCTGCGCCTGGGTATAGAGCTACTCTGTACACATAATCCCCTCCTGGGAGGGGTAGGTTCAACGCTCCTGCTCCCGTTCCTAGACCCACCCCGGCCCTGCGGGCCACCCCTCCCCAGAGTTTTCTACGTCTAGGTATAGAGCGACTGTGGGATCYCTCGTGCCCAGGCTCCCTCGTGCCCAGGCTCTGCCCTCCCTCGTGCCCAGGCTCTGCCTGGGTACGCCAAGCCCCACCCCGGCCCTGCGGGCCACCCCTCCCCAGAGGGGAGAAGCGGATTCCCATCTACGGCTCGGTGGCGTTGGCTCTGATTTGCCGTAACAAATCCTGGGTGTAGGGATGTCCAGAAAGTCGATCGGCCTGCCCATGCTCCAGCACCTGCTGCAGCAGATTGACGAATCTATTAAAGGTCCCCTTGGTATAGGGATGGTCTGCCCCCAGGCGCTGGTGAAACACCATAATGGCCTGAAGATAGAGGGATTCGGCTTCAGCGTAGCGCCCCTGCGACCGATACAATCCCGCCAGATTGTTGAGACTGGTGGCCACATCCGGATGGTCAGCGCCCAGCCGATCGCGGGTCACCGTTAAACTGAATTATCCAACTTTCAGTGCCTAGTGGTAAGTCAATCAATGATTGACGGGCAGCCAAAATTCAGGTTGTTGATTGGGGTTAAATTTTGCGGGTCTTCGACCCGTCAAAAATTTCCTGACGGAACACTAGCTCAATACTCTATTGTATGGCTCTGCATTAAGTGTGCAGCGGTATCCGGTGTTAATTGCAGGCTCTGCAGAAGGAGAGGACAGCGATCGCTTTTGATTGCATCAAGTGTATATTCGAATGTTCCCTATGCTTAAAGCACTGTCCATAGAGCATACTCAAATGCACCGCTTGCAGATGTGAATGTTTCCTATACTTGAAGCATTGTCCACAGAACGCATTCGGATGGTTGACTTTGCGATTGAATTGCAGGGGCAGCCCATGCGATCGCAACGGGCCATGCAGCTCAATCCAGAGGACTCCGGACTCCCCGACCACCGCGATTCAGCACATGGGTATAAATCATCGTTGTTTTTACATCTTTGTGTCCAAGCAGTTCTTGAATCGTGCGGATGTCGTAGCCGCTTTCTAACAAATGAGTGGCAAAACTGTGACGAAAGGTATGGCAGCCAATCCGCTTGGTGAGCTTCACAGTCTTTGCTGCTTGTTTAACTGCTTTTTGTACTCCACTTTCATGTAAATGATGTCGGCACATTAGCCCGCTGCGAGGATCTTTGGTCATTGAACCAGATGGAAATATATACTGCCCAATCCATTCCCGGTTAGCATTTGGATATTTACGCTCCAACGCAAAGGGCAGATTCACAGATCCGAATCCTCGACTCAAGTCTCGTTGGTGCTGTCGTTGGACACCCACTAGATGATCTTTCAATTCTGCTGCCACAGTCGATGGCAGCATTGTCACACGGCTCTTGCTGCCTTTASCGTCTCTGACAACAATTTGCTGTTGAGCAAARTCAACATCCTTAACTCGTAAGCGCAATCCTTCGATTAAGCGAAGACCACTCCCGTAAAGCAGCTTCACAACCAACTGATAAGTACCGTCACACTGTTGGATTACAGCGATCGCCTCCTGTTTTGTCAACACCGTGGGCACATACTGAGGTCGTTTTGCTCGAACAGCATCAATGCCCGATATTTCTAGATTGAGCACTTCGCGATAGAGAAACAGCAGGGCACTGAGAGCTTGATTCTGGGTCGAAGCGGCGACTTGCCCCTCGACGGCTAGATGGGTGAGAAAAGCTTCAATTTCAGCTTTACCCATCTCCCTGGGATGGCGCTTATTGTGAAACAGGATGTAACGGCGAATCCACTGCACATAGGTTKCTTCWGTGCGGTAGGCGTAGTGCTTGAGCCGAATGGCATCCCGCACCTGATCCAGCAATTTCTTAGGAGGTGACTGCATAGAGAYAAGTAGATGTACTGYGTATYCAATAGTCCATCTGCTCGCCTCCGTAAGGAACCTGAAATTATGCGGAAMGATTCTCGCGAATCAGCTTAAATGGCGTATTATGCTGAAATAATCTCCATAAGTAGTAAAAATAAGGTGTTATGCCGAATCATTCTGCCTATCCGCCCAATTTGGGATCTTATGCAGAAACAATCGGCATAAGTAGCAAATTTTGGGTGTTATGCCGAATCATTCTGCCTATACACCCCGAATTGGGATCTTAGGCGGAAAAATTCCGTCTACTAATAGTTATGCGTCCCAATGCTGATACTTTTAGCCTGTTACTGATCCCTTCTAGTTTGAAACAGCCTAAAGTTTTATGTGCTACTGAGAAATTTATAGGGCAAGGTTTTTAGTAATCAACGCATCTCTTGGGCAAATTTTATGCGTAATTCAACTGGAATACAGATTGATCAGCTCATAGTACACATTGTCAATCCTAGGCAACCTAATGGTTTTGTTCTATCTGAACGTTGCATCCCATTAGACCAAGGAGGAGATTTAACTATTAGATTAAACGAGTATTTCAATCGTCACATTGAAAATTCTCTAAATGACTCAGCCACAACAGCAGCTCGGTTTAAAACTCTCACTGATGGGGGAGTTGTACCAAGCACCTGTCAAGCAGTACTTCATGATGGACTAGATCTTGTAACTGGATCGAAGAAATTAGCAATAAAATTGAAGGAAATCCTTGATAAGGATAGGCGTATCGCCTCTGGTAATTTAGCCATGTGTACTTATCAAGCAGAAAATTATCCAAGTCAAAGATTCATTGCCTTGATGAAAATAGATCCTTCTGATGTCTTCCGGCAAAAGATAGAAATAGATGAGAAAAATCAGCAGTATGTTAGTTTTGAAATCGAAAATGATGTTATGCCCACAACTCAGGAGAAGTTACAGAAATGTGCTTTTATTCAATCTTTGAAGCCAAGATGTGAAGATTATGACATGATGCTTCTTGATCGACAAATACAAAAAAAACAAGCTGCTCAGTTTTTTACACGAGATTTTTTAGAGGTTGAGTTAACCCTTGATGACAAGGAGCGAACTAAGCGACTTTATCGAGGAGGAATAGCTGCGATGAACGATCTCCGTTCCCAATTAAGTCCTGAAGAAAATCAAGCTGTTTCATTAGCGTTTGATAGTGCCATAAGACAAGATAAAGTCAATATAGACCAACTGATAGAAGCCCTTCCTCTTGCAAAGGAGCATAAAGAAGTAATTGAGAAAAAACTTGAAGAATTTAAATTACCTGATAGAGAATTTCGAGTGCATCCCACTTTTGCGATGAGTATAAGTGCTTAGAGCTGTGTTTGAAAGAGCGCGCTAAACTTTGAGCATTCCTGCTTTGGTCAACCACGCTTATGGACCCTGAGAAAAAAGCCCAAATTCAAGCCCACGCCCGTGCCCTTGCCGCCTTGCTATACGAGGAAACCGACCCGGAGCAAGTGAAAACATTGGCAGGGATTGAGGCAGCAGTGAGAGGGCATCTGCTGGAACACGTCGGTCCAGAGATCGGGGATTTTTTATTGCAACAAGCAGCGGCACCACGAGTGGACGAAAGCGCAGGCTCGATAGTATCATCGGACGACTGCGCTTGAGTGAGAAGCAGGCACAAATTCTGGAGGTGAAAGC